>JADFOP010000003.1 GCA_022562795.1 Nitrospinota bacterium | reverse complement strand
CCGTAGAACGCGGCTACTTGCGTACATCGGGGCGGTAATGTCTCATATAATGAATTCCCAGTTATTTAAGATTGGGATTTTCCCCTGGATGATGATACCGGCAACCTTAATCTTCTTCCCTCCGAGTTGGCCTCGTCAATTGCTGGCAAGAGTTCAACGAAAGGAATGGCGTCCGGAAGAAGAAGAGGTCTCCATGCCGGAGATCACCCCATTAACTCGTTTATTAACAACATATTTTCTTGTTTTATATCTATCCTTCCAACTACTCATGCCATTCAGGCAGGCCCTTTACCCCGGCACCTCAAGCTGGAATCGAGAGGGATACCTTTTCTCTTGGAATATGAAGCTTAATCGCAAAGAAGGTCTGGTGACATTCTATGTGACTGACCCCGATAGTTACAAAACTTGGGTATTTTCTCTTCAAAGGTCTTTGAAGCTCTTAACAACCCCTCAATACAGCAAAATGACCGCAAGCCCGGATATGATATTACAGTTTAGTCATCATCTAGCCAAGCTCTTCAAAAAAAAGGGTTATCCTAACGTTGAGGTAAGGGCCCATGCGCCAGTCTCCTTGAATCATAGGCCGTCCCAGCTCTTGATTGATCCTAATGTGAATCTTGCAAAGGTTAATGCTCGGCTTTGGCCACCGGCAACGTGGATTCTTCCTCATAATGAATTAAAGTAAATCTGCTATTGTAGTGGGCAGGGTTTCCCGCTTTCCGGGACAATTCTAAATGCCCTCCCTGCCGGTAATAACGGGCGCGATGCCCGTTCGGAGAGCTTTTCCGTTCTCACTCCGGGAGGGTTTCAGGCTCGTAGGGATGGTCGCGCTTGGAGGTTACCTTGACCGATATGATTTTGTCGCCCTGCTCGATGGCGTCGACCACTTCCATCCCTTCGGTCACGCGCCCGAAGACTGTGTGTTTTCCGTCGAGCCAGGGGGTCGCCTTGTGGGTGATGAAGAACTGCGAGCCGCCAGAGTCAGGAGCTTGGGTCTTGGCCATGCTGAGGACCCCGCGGTCGTGTTTGCGGGGGTTTATCTCGTCGCGAATGCGGTAGCCGGGTCCACCGGAGCCGTCTCCCCTGGGGTCGCCGCCTTGGATCATAAAGTCTTTGAGGACCCTGTGGAACGTAAGCCCGTCATAATAGCCCTTCTCGGCCAATGATACGAAATTGGCCACCGTATTGGGGGCGTCGTCCTCAAACAGCTCCAACGAGATGGTCCCCTTTTCGGTCTCCATGTCCACCATGGGCAAAACCTCCTTGTTCTCAAAAGTGTAGCGCTTGGCAAGCTGTCCCGCCGCCACCCACAAAGGCCCCGCGTAGGTCTCCACCTGTCTGGCTCCCTCTAACGAGTCCACGACCACAACCGAGGAGCCGGCATCGAGGGTCAGAGCAGGCAAGCCCTCATCGAGGTCTGAACCTGAATAGAGCGGCGTGCCGTTGAACGGGAGGACCCACTCCTTAGGGGAATTGGCTTCGACGTGTTTTACCCTCCCGGCGGGAAACTGAAACAGCCCTTCGCCGACGACCGTGACTGTGCCGTCTCGAACGATAACGCGGCCTTCCACCTTATCGCCGCCTGGAAGGACGAGCACGGCTGTCGCCGCCCGATCAGGAATCGGTGGAAGGAACAATCCCAGCATGAGCCAGGCGAGCACGGGGAGTAAGAAGCGGCGGTTCACAGCGTCGGTCCTGCGGCGGCGGCCGCCCGTGCTCCGCCCGTATCAAGCCATCGTCGCACATACGCGGCCGGGTCATCGCCAAGACGCTCCACGCCCTTGAAGAACTCAACCGTCTTGGCCAAATCGCGGCCGTGGCGCTCATAGACCATCACGTAAGTCTCCACATCAACCGTGTAGAGCTTAAGGGTTACTAGGAAGGCGTTATTGAGCGGAGTCTCGGTGTAAAACTCCGCCAGAGTAGGGTAATTGTAGCCGTCTCGCTCTTTCAGCATCTTAAGGCGGCTCTTCTCAAAAATGCGTTCGCGCCGCTCGAGCTTTTCTGAACTGGGAATGTCCGAGCCGTAGAGCCCCTCCAACTCGGCTATAACCACTTGCAGAAAACGCCCAAACCGGAGCTCGTCCTCCATGCGCTTTATGGCCTCCACGTGATGAGGCGACCCAGGCCCGTCGGTGGCGGCGAAGAAATCAATGGCCCCCTGCCTCCCGACGAAAGTCGCGAGCCCCTCGTCAAACGCCACGTGGTTGGGAACGAAGATCGTGGAGTGGGTCTTTTCGTGGAGGATGACGTTGGCGATGGAGACTTCCCCGGATGCCAGGAGCGGCTCGAGGACCGGGTCGGTGAACCAGCCAAGGGTCGAGTAGGCGGCAGCCGGCCTTAGATACGTGTCGAAGCCCGCTCTTGCCAGGCGAGCCTCCTCAGCCTCGGCCATAGACTTGTCGAAAAACCCTTTGTATGGGAAGGTCCCAACCAGGGGGAAGGTCCAGGTGTGGGGCTCCAGCTTCAGCTTCGGGGCGGCGGTCACTACGTAGAGGGCCGCCGGGCCTTCGACAGGGGTGAAGGTGGTGAAGCTCCCATCGGCCTTGAGCCCTACCACATCCTCCCCGTAACGCTTGACCGTCCGCACCAGCTCGAGCTTTGCCTTAATGTCAGGCCCGGCGCCGGGGTCGGCGATAACCTCTTCTATGGGTTTGCTGGTCAAGAGGATGTTGGCCTGGCCTTGGGCGAGGTGCAATAAATACGGGGCTCCGCAGCCCCCTCCCATCGCAAGTACGAGGGCAAGAACAGGTGGGAGTGCGCGGCGGGCCGTCATGTATGGTCGGGGCATGGGTCATCTCACGGCTAGCTATCCAGGGCCCATCATACAGCCCGGACGGTCCTCTTTGCAACCGCCCCAGCGGGGCTTCGGGCATCACATTGAGCGTGGAGCGGGCTAAATTAAACCCTCTGGCAAATATACATACGGTGTGACGGGGTGATTGTGCTACGGTCAAGCTGCTGAACCTCTACGTTGCCGCTTTAGGAACTGTTTGATTCCATTTGTTCGATTAGCAGAGCTATGAGGTCGATGGCGGTAAGGGTTATGAAGCCGATAAGGCTTCGAAAGTCCCTTCCCAAGAACACTTTCACCTCTACTTGAATATTCGGTATTTCTCCTAATTGATTTAACGCGTATGAATTACCATGCAGGTACATTCCGCCTCAGGTCCGCCTGAGGCGGACAGCACCGAACAAGAGAACGAGACAGCAAGCTACCTTCGGTAGACACCCAAGGCTTCTTAGAAATCGCCTCATGGTATGGAGACAGATGATGGGGGATTTTTTTGCAAAGCATAATAAATAATACTATGATTATCATAATATGAACTTGATAAATACCATGATAACCCTTATATTACAAGTAAGAGGCAACGGGAGATGAAAGACAAGATGAAAAGGAAACGATACACGGTCATCGTAAAGAGAAGCGCAGAAAAGAGTATTGCAAGGTTTCCAAAAAATATAGGGGAGCGGGTTCTCGATGCCATCGAAAGGCTGGCGAACAACCCCCGCCCACCAGGTTGCAAGAAGCTCGAGGACGACTACTGGCGAATTTGGATAGGGCGTCGATACAGAGTAATTTACAAGATTGACGATAAGCAAAGGACTGTGACAGTCGTCATAGCAAAAACTAGGGAGGGCGCATATTGATATTTAGGTTTTAAAGGGCATTAAACAGGAGGGGACAGCATGAGAACAACGAAGACAAAAAAACAGGCGCAACCGCGTCATGGGTTTGAGGTTCCAGAGCCGGTCGGCCAGGTGGAAATTAAGGGACACCAGATGGTGGTCATCCCCGCTGAGGTGTGGGAAGAGATTATAGAGCTCATCGAAGACTATACAGATTTGCGCGAGGCTAAAGCCGTTATGGCCGACCAGAAGGACGATGTGATTTCCCTCGAGGAGGCCCGTAAGACAATCCTCGATAATCGTATCAAGAGGGTGCGGAAGCGGAAAAAAATCACTCAGAAAGAACTCGCCAAGAGGCTTGGCGTGGGTCAGACTCGGGTCAGTCAGATCGAAGATCCCGACTATCGCCCGACGATCAAGACCTACAGGCGGGTCGCTAAGGCCCTCGGTGTAGACATCACCGAACTCATCTGAGAGAAGAAGGAGGATTGTGTCAATGGCTAAGAAACCTCGTGACACGTACAAGTACCAATTCAAGATTGGAAACAAGATCGTCCACGGAGGCATCACCGACGACCTGGAGCGGCGCGAGGGCGAGCACCAGAAGAAATGGCCCAAGGGCCACATCAAACAGGTTGGCCGCCGGACGACGGAAGACGCTGCGAAAGAGCGGACAGATGAGAAAGGCTACTAGCTAGTAATAGTGAAGGGCGGCGAGCGAGCACGATGAGGAGGCAGGGGCGTCCACCTCAGGCGGAACCCCGACACCATCTAGAGGGGGCCTCCGTCAGGAGGCGGGCCGATTCGCCGCCTCTGCCTCCATCGCGGCGATCTCCTCCGCCTCAAGGAAGCTGGCCAGATCCATGAGGCTCACAAGCCCAAGGGCCTCGAGCTCGGCGCTTTCGGCGGGCGAGCGCTGGCGGCGATCGAGCAGGACACAGACGCCGGCGATCTCGCTGCAGCCAGCCTCGGCGAGGGCCTCGACGGTCCGCCGGATGGAGTTGCCCGTCGTGATGACATCATCGACGATGAGTATTCTGTCGCTCGCCTCAAGCTCGCCCTCGATGAGCCGCTCGGTGCCGTGGTCCTTGGGTTCTTTACGGACCCAGAAGCCCTTGAGGGCTAAGCCGCGCTCGGCGGCCACGGCAAGGGCGGCGTGGACAATGGGCACCGCTCCCACCATAAGGCCCCCCAGGGCCGTCGCTTGCAGGCGGGCGGCCTCGTCGCACACCAGCTCGCCCACCAGGCGGGAGCCCTCGGCGGTGAAGAGCGTGGGCTTGGCGTTGAAGTAGTACCGGCTGGTGATGCCGCTGGCAAGCTTGAAGGTCCCGCGTTTGAAGGATTTCTCTCGAAATAGGTCCGTCAGGCGCTCCAGGCGACTCTCAGGTGTTTCCCTACGCTCCATCGGCGCGGTCTCCTTCACCACCTTCTAAGTTAGGGAGAGGGTAAGAGACGTCGAGGCTCTGTGTGCGGAAGAAGTCTCGGAAGGGGCGTCGGGCCGACCGGCCCGCTCACCGACAGGCGCAGCTCCGTCAGCCGCCGGAGTAGGTCGGGCCGTTGCCGGACCCAGGGTTCGAGGACGCCGCCGCCCCGCCACCCACGCCGAAGATGCTCATGCGGCGCTCCACCTCGTCGGCCCCGCACGCGGGACAGGCCACAGCCACCGAGCCCCCCATGACGAGCTTTTCAAATTCGTTCCCGCAGCCGGGGCATGTGAACTCATATATGGGCATGATGCTCTCCGTTTGCCCTTAAGGGCGCTCCGCTAAAACTTATCCTGCACCTTCTCCCAGTCGGCCAGGAAGGTTGCCAAGCCTTTGTCGGTCAGAGGGTGCTGGGTGAGGCTGAGAATGACCTTGAGCGGCAGCGTCGCCACATCGGCCCCGAGCCGGGCCGCCTCTATAAAGTGGATAGGGTGGCGAAGAGAGGCCGCGAGAATCTCGGTTCCGTAGTCGTAGTTGTCGTAGATCTCACGAATCTGGGCGACGATCTCCATGCCCTCGTGACTGATGTCGTCCAGGCGGCCGACGAAGGGGCTCACGTAGCTCGCCCCGGCCTTTGCGGCGAGCAACGCCTGGGAGGGGGAGAATATCAACGTCACGTTGGTCTTGAACCCCTCGGAGGTCAGACGCTTCACGGCCTTTAGGCCCTCGGGCAGCATGGGAATTTTCACAACCACATTTTCGCCGAAGGCGGCGAGCTTTCGCCCCTCGGCCACCATGGTCTCGGCGTCGGTCCCAACCACTTCAAGGTTCACCGGGCCATCGATGACCTTTAGAATTTCGCGCACCACCTGCTCGAAGGGCTTCCCCGTCCTGGCGATGAGAGAGGGGTTGGTCGTCACCCCGTCGAGGACCCCCAGGGCCTGGGCCTCGGTTATCTCGTCAATGTCGGCGCTATCGATGAAGAGCTTCATACGGTCTTCCCCCCGCGTGCGTTTATAGGAAACGAATTGTCACTCCCATTCCCTTCTGTGTAGGCCCAGCAGGGTCTTTATACCCAAGAATATACCACCGCCCACGAGGCTGGGCAAGGGGAGAAGGGAGGAAAGGCTCTCTATTGGGGAGGTGGGGCGTCCCGGCGGGCAGCGGCAACAGCCGGCCGGACGAACCGGGCGGGCAGGCTCGCCGAAGCGGTCTTCAGGGCTTCGCCAATCCACTCCTTGAAGGTCTGGCGGTCGTTCGTCCCGAAATCGTCGTCGGCCTTAACCGGCTCGCTCTGGCGCCGGCCCGCAAAGGCGACCGGAGGGAAGGTCAGGTGGCCCCGGCGCGAATCTGCGGCGACGAGCTCAAAGCCCACAAGGCCCGTAAAGAGCTTTGTGCCGTAGATGTCCACGGCCACGGTGCCCTCGTAGTGGAAGACCGCACCGCCTACGACGATGGAGCAACGGTTGAAGTTGGGGTCGTCGGCCAGGTGTTGGAGGTCGGCGTCGGCGAGGTCAATTACCTCAATCCCGCGCTCCGCTTTCAGGGCTCTTAAGACCATGCGGCGCACCTCTGCAGGGCCCTCGCGAGGATGTGCCCGTAAGGGTTTAGGAGTATTCTCGGCCTTCACGTTGTATGGCACCGAATCAGGGCTCTTGACGGGTCGAGCGTCGGTGAATGTAGGCAGGCAGACGGCCGGTCGCCCGGCCAGAGCCGAGGCCGGCCAAAGGAGAGAAACCGCGAGGGCAACGAGGACAAGGACGCGTTGGCGCATCAGTAGTCCTCCTTTGGTGGCGGGTCCCACTCCTCAACGGGAGGGCGCTCCCCGCCGCCCGGATGGCGCTCCCCCCCTGGGTGGCTCTCCTTGTACTCCTCATGTTCCTGCTGCTCTTGCTCTCTCCGTGCCTGTTCGGCCAGCATCTGCTGAAGGGCGCCCAAGACCACGCCGGCCCGCTGGAGGCCTACCTGCTGCTCCTCTGCCTTAACCCTGTCAAGGATACCCTTGGCCACATAGTTATCCGGATCGAGCTCCAACGCCCTCTCCAGCCAGTCGTGGGCCGCGTCGAGGTCGCGGAACCGGTCGTGTGCTTCCACCGCCATGGCTATGTACGCCTCGACCATGGGCCCAGGAGGGATGACAGCGACCATGGACTCTACATCGCTGGGGATGAGCCCGGCGGTCTTCTTCTTAGCGGGGGTATCCGCACGTAGCGGGTTCGTGTGGAGGCGCAGCACTTCCTCCCCGTCTGAGATGCCGTCTCCGTCTGTGTCTGAGAGGAGGGGGTTGGTCCCTGCAAACATTTCATATTTATCGTTCAGGCCGTCGCCATCGGTATCTTTCTTATTGGGATTAGTTCCCATCTTTTTCTCTTCGCCGTCCGAGAGCTTGTCCCCGTCGCTGTCGCGAATAAGGGGCTTGGTGCCGTCACTCACCTCCTGACCGTCACTCACTCCATCAGCGTCCGAATCCGCCACCAGCGGGTCGGTGCCATAGAAACTCTCCAGCCCGTCGCAGAGGTTGTCGCCGTCGCCGTCTAAACAAAGCACTATGTCTCCTTCATATATCTGCGGTGTATCGATAATCCGTAGCTTTTTCCCCGTTCTTTTCTCTAACTTTTTTATTAGATCCTTTTGACTCTTTACCGCCTTGACAAAGACCCCGTGAAAGGACGTAGGATCTCCCTTCTTATTTGGCACCTCGCCGTAGCCTGAGATGAAGCTACTAGGCCCATAAGAAACCAGCTCTGGTTTTGAACTAGTATACACCGTTCGACAGTAGCAGTTGTCCCGCTGCTTAGAGTTCTTCAAGCCTTGGAACGACCCACTGTAGCAGGAATTGATGTAGATCTTGACGTCGCACGACTTGACCAGATCGAGCCATTTCGCAAGCTTGTTGAAAGTGAGGGAACCCCCTTTTTTATCTCCGGCTTCTTTTCCGCTGGTCTTGCTTTTCTCGTAGGGGTTCAACGAAAGGCTGGGGTGCCACTTTCCTGGGTCCTTGTCCGGGTTCCACTTCTTTGCCTCCTCAGCGGCCTTGTCAGGAGGATAGATCGAAAGGCCGGACCAACCATGGGCAAAGAAAGCGATGACAACATCATCGCAGCAGCGGGCCTTAGCCCCCAGGGCCTCGAATTCCGCCTTGATAGCAGGAAGAGTCGTGGTTCCATTGGCCTTGCCCTTATAGCCTGTCTCCTGGAACCGCGGGGAGAGGAAGGTGACCTCGTAGCCCAAACCCTTGAGGATGTCATACAGTCCGACTGAGTTAGGGTTAAAGTCGAGAGTGTTATGTCCATCAATGATTAGGGCGAATTTCTTCGGCGGAGCCCCATCAATGCAGGGTACCTTTGGGCAGTGTTTCCCTGCCCACGCCGAAGTCGGCAGGCCCACCGCCAAAGCCAGCAGCAGAACCAGTCCCTGTGAACAACGCACCCCGCTCACTTCCCTGGACCCCCAGGGCGCTTAAGCGGATAGATAACGAACCGTGGGTCCTCTCGCTCCTCGGCAAATCCCCACAAGGTCTCGCCGTTCAGGGCCGGCCAGGAATCCGCACGTTGAACGGTAATGGCCCCCGTCGCAACATCGACGTAGACAAAACGTGCGGGGTGGCCGAAGAGAGCCTCGGGCAGGTCGTCGATCCAGAAGAACCATGTCGGCTCTTTGATGGGCCAGCGCTCGCCATCAGGTCTGAATACGGTTATCACATCACCAGGACGGAGGGGATGGGGCCAAAAATGCGCCCGGAGGGTCTCTCGATTGGAGCTCGGCAGAACAACCTTCTCGATGACTTTCTTAACCGCCTCTTCCTTCGAGAGGTCGGCTGCCGCAGAGGGGAATGGTATTAGCAGTCCGAGAGCAAACAGGGCGACAGCGCCCCACCGCCAAAACCTCAATGCCCCACGCTCCATGCACGACCTCCTCGATGTGGCAAAGGCCCACTATACGGACGCCTTGGGGGTCCGTCAAGGCTCTAGCGCTTGAAAGCGCCTCGGATTCGGGTTATAATTTGGGTCAACCACCTGAAAACCTCGGTTACAGTAAAGCCGGGGCAACCGCGTCACCGCTTCGAGACCTTTTCACCGAGCGTAGCGCACGACGGCACAGGCCGATTGGGTATCCCCATGACGTGTTACCCGAAGGAACTGTGATGACGGATCAAGCCTGGAGCGAGATTGTTGAGGCGTACGGTGGCCACGACGCCGAAGCTGAGGCAGAGGTCGCCGAGCGGTTGGAGGCCTTGCAGGCCCTCGACCCTAAGGCGAGCCGAGAGGCGGTCATAGATCGTTTGAGCTGGGAGCTCCGCCCCCGGACCATCGAGCACGTCTTCCCAGGCGACAACTGGTACTTCTTGCACAAGGCGGCCCAATCGGATGCTCACATTCTTCTGCTAGACATCGAAGATGCCGTAGCGACCACCCGCAAGGAGATCGCCCGCCCGGTCATCGCACTGCTGATTAGGGCCTTCCGCGGCCAGGTCTTGACCCCTGAGGACGTAGCCTTCCTCCAGGAGCACGCCATGCCCGAGGGCCGGGCCGACCAGCTGGCCGAAGCCTTCGAGCCAACCGAAGGCGGCCTCGCCCTCAAGCCAGACCTCCGCCTTCCCCCCGACCAGATGATCCTTGTGAGGCCCAACAACCTTCGGACGAGTTGGTCGGCAGGCGACTACATCCATGTGATCCGGGAGGTGGGGGACTTAATCGACGGCATCTATCTGCCGAAGGTCAAGGATGCGGACGACGTGCTCGTGGCAGTCAGAATACTCAGAGCCATCCAGGCCGAGCGGGGCTGGCGGCCCGCTCGCCACAAGGTCTTCGTCCTTACCGAGCTGCCGGGGGCCATTCTCCAGGCCCGCCAGATACTCGCCGCGGCGCCCGAAGTTGAGGAGATAAACCTGGGTGTCGTCGACTACACGGCGGCCACGGGGGGCCGAAGCATCGTCCAGCAGCAGCAGTACACCTACATGCGCTTCCCGCTGCTGACCATCGTCGAGGCGGCCCGCGCAACCGGGAAGGTCGCCGGCACGGGTATCACGGTAAAGCTCAACGCTGACGATACGGAGCAGGACACCACTAAGGCCATCTCCATCGGCATCCACCGCAAATGGAGCGTCCATCCGGCCCACATCGAAGGCATCGCCCGACACGCCTCGCACTTCCCGTCGCCGGTCCGAAGGCGGCTGGAATACGAGCCCATCGAGCCCTTCGACCTCGAGGAGCTCAAGCGGCTTGCCGCAGAGGCCCGGCCCATCTTGCCCCCCACCGTCTTCATCCCCCGGCCCGTCGTCCTCGCCCGCTCGGTGGTCGAAGCCAAAGGCGACGACCTCGAATCCGTCCGAGTGGCCGTAGCTTCTAGGGCCGACATGATCATCTGCGACGTCGATGGGCTCCTCGCGCCCGGACAAGAAGCCACCCACGAGGCTTTGGCCGAGGCCTTGAAATCGGAGGGAGGAGGAAAGGTGGTAGCCTGCCAGGCCGACCTACGCGGCGAGGGGGCCGCATCCGGGCTGGCCAGCCTCCTTGGAGCCCTCGGCGAGACCATCCACGGCATCGTCCTCCCTGAGGTGGACGATGTCGCCACGGTCCGCGAGGCCGCAGGGCTGCTTACCGAAGCCGAGCGCGAGGTGGGCCTGGAGGTGGGCGCCCTGGCCCTAGGGGTGAGGCTTACGAAGCCCGAAAGCGTGGAGCGGGACTCAGAGGCCATCGCAGAGGCGAGCCGCCGCATGATGTGGCTCATCCTCGATCTCGCCCAAGACATGCCTAAAGAGGACCTCGCTGACCCCGCAACCAAGGGCTACCTCTATTACCACTCGGCGCTGGTCGCCGCCACTGCACAGGCCGACATCGACGCAATCGACGGGCCGAGTGAGCCGGAAAAGGTCGAGGACGAGGCTTCTTTCGTTGCCAACCTCGGCTTTCACGGCAAGCTCGTCACCCCTGAGCAGGCCGACGCCGTGGCCGCCATCATGAACCCGCCCAGGGCCGGGACCCCCCCGGAGGACCTCTCAACCCCTGAAGGGGCCGCGTTCCTTTCCCGGTGGACCAACTCGGTCGAGAGGGCGCTGGAGATACTCGAGCTATACGCCACGGCCGACCAGGAGCGGAAGCTCGGGGCGGTGGCCTACAACGACCCGGTGACCAACCAGCCTGAGCTCGTGGACGCCGCCACGGCGCGTATATACTACGGCCAGCTTGAGAGGGCTTTCAAGGCCGACCACCTCACCGACGATGAGGCCGAGCGCTACGTCACCGCCCGCGAGCGGCTCCTGCTCGCCCTGAGGCCCGGCGGCACGGAGCAGCTGGGCACAGCCGTCTTCCCCGGCCAGACACTGGTCGGCTACGCAACCCCGGTTAGGGAATGGATGGTTCAGACCTTCGCAAAGACCTCGGGCGACCGGAACCGCTACCATCTCGATAAGGCCTACGCCGATGCCTCCCGCTTCGGCGGGCTCGTGGCCCACGGGCTGCTCACCACCTCTCTTATGCTCGCGAGCCTGGGGCGGCTGCTGCCCGGAGATACGGAAGAAACCCTAACGGTGCGCTTCCGCGCCCCGGTGGCTTTCGACGACACGCTGACCTCCGTGGCCTACGTCGAGGAGGTCTCCGACGACGGCCGAGCCCGCCTGGCTCTAAAGGCCCTCAACCAGGCGGGGACGGTGGTATGCGAGGGCGAGACGACCATCCGGCGCCAGGCCCGCCCAGAGCCGGTTGTCCCGGCCCCAGCGGAGCTTCCCTGGGTGAGGGCGTGGGCCGACGACGTCGCCCCATCAGTGCCCGACGTCATTCACGACTTCACCAACCCGGCAAGCCCCCGCGTCCAAAGCATAACCAAACCCATCACCGACGAGATCGTCCGTGCGACCAGAGCCCTCTTCGGGGCGCTCGACCTGCACCAGCTGAGCGCCCTGCTCGCTATCGGAACCATGGCCATGGCCTCAGCCGAGAGCGCACCGGGCCACCTCCTTCTAAGCGCCGAGGTCTCGGCCTTCGGTGCCCCCATCGAGGCGGGCGACGACCTCACCGTGACAGTGACTGCTCCTGAGCCGTCAGACATTCGCCGCTCGAAGAAAGGCCAGGGGCCTCCCATCGTGCCGCTCTCTATTGAGATCGTGAATCAACGGGGTGAATCGGTCCTGGAGGGCCAGGTCGTCAAGCTAATGGAGGAGGGGGGATAGGCAAGCACGGCCCTCAGGTATCCTGGGCGGAGGGGGTAGAGTTCGTCGCCTTTACCCTGCCGCCTTCCGGACAGCCCGAAGCACCTCTTCGACGATAGACTCCTCGACCGCATCGGATAGGCCGCGATCACCCTCGGGCGCCTCCCGATCGCAGACCCCGCCGTCGGCGCAGGCCGAGCACTCGGTCGGGTAGCCCCTGGCCGCTCCCTGAAGGGCGAGCTTTTCAACCTCCTTGGCCGGAAGGGGCCGGGGCGTTCCCAGCAGCGTAGCCATGAAGGTCACCTTGGCGGCGTGCTCCACCTTGTCGAGCTTCAGGTAGGCCTCCAACAGGGTCTCTCCCACCGTGATGGAGCCGTGTCGGTCGAGGATGATGGCGTCGCACTTGGCCCAGTAGGGCTCGAGGCTCGCCGGGACATCAGCCGTGCCGGGGGTCGCGTAGCGGGCCGTCGGGATGGCCCCAAGGGTGTAGACGACCTCCGGCAAGAAAGCCCCGGCAAGAGCCTCAGACCGCCCCCCGATGGAGAAGGCGATCGCCGTGGGCGGGTGAGCGTGAATGACGGCGCGAACTTCGGGCCGGGCCCGGTATGCCCCCAAGTGCATAAGTATCTCAGTGCTAGCCTGACCGACCCCCTTCAGCAGCTTCAAATCAAAGTCCACCACCACCAGGTCTGACGGCTCGAGAAATCCCTTGCAGAGGCCAGACGGAGTGCAGAGGACCCGTTCGTCGTCGAGACGCACCGAGAGGTTGCCGTCGGTGGCGGCGATGAAGCCCCGCTCATAGATGAGCCGTCCTATGCGGCACATTTCCTCTCGGAGCATTTTCTCGGTCTGCCAGGGTGCGGCGATGGCCATTCCCATAACCTCACTATCTCCCTTCGACGGCATCCACGATGCCTACGACGACGGCGTGGACGGGGGCGTCTTCCACCCCCATGGTGAGACGGCTCGCCCCGCCCTCGCGCACCACCAGCACCCGGTCGCCCACCCCGGCCAGTGCGAAATCGATCGCGAGGAAGGAGGGTTCTCCCGTCGACTGCCAGGCCTCGTCGCGGGGCTCCACGCAAAGAACGGTGTGTCCGATCAATGCAGGTTGCTTGACCGTTGAGTTCACCGTACCGACTACCTGAGCGAGGAGCATCAGCTTGAGAACCCTCTTCCTCGATTAATGCCCATTGGCATTCCCATTGGAATTACCGTTGGCATGTCCATTGGAATTACCGTTGGCATTCCCGTTGTCCGGCTCACCATTATCCACGTCTACCCGGTCGACGATACCAACAATAGCCAGGTCCACGGGGCTGAACCGGCCGGGGAGGTCCATGGCCATGGAGGCCTCCCGACCGATTACGCAGATGACCCGGTCGCCGCTTCCGCTCAAGACGGTGTCGAGTGCCACCTCGGGCTGGCCTGCCGCCTCCCCGTGGTGGTCCAAAGGCTGAACCCAAAGTAGCCGGTAGCCTATAGTTTTATCGTATCGGCGGGTGGCCACGACTCTGCCGAGAACATCAGCGAGGAACATCGCTTAGGGAACCTCTCTCATAAGACGCTCAACGAGAATTGCATCCGGGTCGGGTATGACCTCGGTGCCGACGAGGAGTCCATCCGGTGATACGATGGCCCCTCCTGCTTCCACGCTCGCCTCCACGGCACTGAGCTCTCCGAAGAAGTAAAGATAGCCCTTTCCGCCGAGGCCCTGGGCGATGTGGCATTCGTAGAGACGCACTCCGGCGGCCTTGCAGGCGGCGTCGGCGGCGAGGATGGCCGAGGCGGCCGAGCAGGTCTCAATGACCCCCAAGCTGTCGCCCTCGGTGAAGGTCACCGACCGTTTGGACTCGCCCACGAGGGCCGGAAAGACCTGCCGATCGGCCTTGGCGAGCAGGAGCCGATCGATGACGGCCGTCCCGCCAACGGCGAGGCCCGCCTCGTACGCGCTCTCCACGCTCGCCACCTCGCCGCCGACAATGATCAGGTACTTGCCCGGGCAGAGGGGCGCGGCCTCTATGAGCGTTACCGGAGCGGCCTTCAGCATGGCGTCACACGCGGTGAATCCAGGGGCGATCCGGTTGAGCTCCACGGCCGCCACGGCCCACTCCTCCACCAGGTAGGGCTCAGGCAGGCGCGTCAGGACAGGACGGAAGTCCTGGCCTGGGTAGATGGGTCGAGGTGTCGGGCGCGCGGGCGTCATACGATTCGAAACGAACCCACAAGCGTGCATCGACGCTCGCGGGTGAAGGTGTAGGGGGTGGTGAGCCCTTCGCCGGTCTGTGTGGCGATGGTAAAGCTCGTGTATCCCGCCCCGCCCCCACCTAGGCCGGCATAGCTCGGGCCGTTCTTGACGAAGAGGGCGGTCTTGATATCCCTGGCCATCTTGTCCATGGCGCCCACGTTGGTCGAGTGAATCACTGCCGTGTGGCCAAAGCCGTGTTCGGCCTGGACGGCCAGGCCGATGGCCTCCTCCACATCTTCCACCCGCACAAGGGGCAGGATGGGCATGAGGAGCTCAGTCCAGACGAAGGGGTGGTCCCGGTCGGTTTCGCAGAGAATAAGCCGCACCGTCTCGGGCGCATCCACGCCGATCTCGCTCAGGATCACCTGGGCGTCCTTGCCCACCAAGGCCCGGTTAATGGCCGAGGACTGCCGCGTCGGGGCCTCCCGCTCGATCACGAGCCTAGAGAGCCGCTCGGTCTGGTGAGGGCTGAGCTCGTACGCTCCGTGGGCCTTCATCCGGTCCTTGAGCTCATCGGCCACGGAGGCCACGACAAAGAGTTCCTTCTCGTCTGTGCAGACGACGTTATTGTCAAAGCTCGCCCCGGCCACGATGTCGCGGGCGGCCCGGTCGATCTCCGCCGTCTCGTCCACCACGATGGGGGGGTTGCCGGGCCCGGCGCCGATGACCCGCTTTCCGGCCCGGCGGGCTTCCTCTACGACGGCCTGCCCGCCGGTTACCACGTTGAGGGCCACCTTGGGGTGGCGCATGAGAGACTGGGCCGTCTCGACCGATGGCTCTGCCGGGGAAGTAAAGCAGGTCGGGGGACCTCCGGCCGAGACGGCAGCCTCGTTCATCAGCGCAATGGTTCGCAGCGAGACGCCCACCGCCCCCGGATGGGGGTTGAAGACGACCGCGTTGCCGGCCGATACCATGGCGATTGCGTTGTTTATGATGGTGGAAGAGGGGTTCGTCGAAGGGGTGATAGCGCTCAATACCCCGTATGGGGCCCGCTCCTGAATCGTGAGGCCGGAGTCGTCGCTAAACGCCTCAGTTGTTAAGAACTCGGGCCCCGGTGTGAGCTCGGTCACAAGGCGGTTCTTGACTACCTTGTCCTCGAGGCGGCCGAATCCCGTCTCCTCAACGGCCATCCGGGCGAGGCTCTCGAGGTGCTCGAGGCAGACCAGGCGGATCGACTCCACCATGGCTACCCGAACCGCGAGGCCGAGAGCCACGAGGTCCCGCTGGGACTTCTCAGCAGCCGAGACTGCCTCGTCGAGGGTGGCGAAAATTCCGGGGCCTTCCGTTCCGGCCGAGGCAGGAGCGGGCTCGGCCCTAGGGGGGCTCTCCATCCTCTGAAGCACCTTCTCAACAATGGAGGCCACCTGAGCCTCTGACATCTGCATGGCTATCTCCCTTACCCTTCCTTCTGCTTGTCATAGACGACCCGTCCGTCCACGTCCCAGGTATCGACGATGGCCATGACCACCGCATCGACGGGTCGTCCATCAGTCAGGGGGGTCTGGCGGGCGGCGCTGCCGGTTGCGTAGAGGACTGTTTCACCTTGACCTGCCCCCACGGCGTCGACCGCCACCACGAAGGTCTCCGAGAGGCTGCCTTCGATTTCCACCCGCTTGACCACTTGTAACTTGAGGCCTTCAAGTCGCGGCTCCTTCTGGGTGGCCACGACCGTGCCTACAATGCGGCCGATAAGCATGGGCTGCCCTACTCTGTCCTGGGCGGCCGGCCCAACGGCAGGACCGCGTCGACATTGACGTGGGGCCGGGGGATGACGTGGACGCTTACGAGCTCGCCCACCTTCTGGGCCATCCGGGCCCCGGCGTCCGTGGCCGCCTTGACCGCGGCCACATCACCCCGCACAACGGCGGTGACGTAGCCCCCGCCAATCCTCTCGTAGGAGACGATCTCCACCCTGGCCGCCTTGACCATGGCGTCGGCCGCCTCCACCATGCCGACGAATCCCTTGGTCTCAATCATACCCAGGGCATCGGTCTGTCCGAACTCACTCATGGTTTTACCTCCTCTCTATTGGTCCTTGAAATTGCCGGCGAGATTGGCCGGCGTTCCTTGCTACCCATCGGTTTATATTCAGGCCACCCCACTGCCGAGCACCACGTCATACCCCTTGCTCCCTCTTAGTTTTTCAGACCGTATTTCGCCATTCGGTATCGGAGCGTGGGCAGCGAGATGCCCAGCAAGCGGGCGGCCTCTGACTGATTGTCTTCGGTTCTATCGAGGGCCTGAACGATGAGGCTTCTGAAGACGCTCTCAATATCAACGCCCTCGCGCGGCAGAGTGAATGCCGAGGCCCCGTTGGTCGTTTCTGCCGGGCCGGGTTCCAGAAAAGTTAAGTGCTCGGCCCTTACCTTTGTGTCATCTTCGTAAACCACAACCCGCTCGATGGCGTTTTTTATCTCCCGGACGTTCCCCTTCCAGGGGTATGAAAGCAGACGAGCAGCCCCCTGCTGGGTGATCTCCCGAAATGCCTTGCCGTATAGCTGGTTGAACTCGTTCAGGAAGCTTTTGGCCAGGGGCAAAATATCATCGGCCCGCTCCCTAAGCGGCGGCAGATGCATATGGGCCACGTTCAGCCGGTAGAAAAGGTCCTCGCGGAAGGAGCCTTCGGACACGGCGGCTTCAAGGTCTCGGTTCGTAGCGGCAATGACCCGTACGTCGGCTCTAACCTCCCGGTTGGAACCCACCGGGTAGAAGGGCTGGCCGTCCAGAATACGCAACAAGATAGTCTGGGCTCCATGAGGCAGCTCGGCAATCTCATCTAAAAGGAGGGTGCCCTTATGCGCCAACTCCACCTTGCCCTTGTTGCCGCCCGTGGCCGCCCCCGTGAAGGCCCCCTTCGCGTAGCCCAGTAGCTCGGCCTCCATGAGTTCCTTCGGGATGGCCCCGCAGTTGACCACTACCATGGGCTGGTCGAGCCGGGGGCTCATAAGATGAATGGTCCTGGCTATCACCTCTTTGCCAGTGCCCGTCTCGCCGGTAATAAGCACCGTCGCCCGGTCGGCACGGCCGAGGGTTCTGGCAAGCTTGAATACCTGCTTCATCTTGGGGCTGGTCACCACGACCTGCTCCAGGGCGATCCAATCTTCGCGTACGCTTGCTCCGTTCCGCCCGCCCCGCTTTGTGGTGCCGCCAATTTCAGGCTCCATGAGCAAATCCTTCGCGGTCATGGTCGAGCCGATGGGTAATTGATACGACTCCGATGGGGATGCTACTCTGGATGACACGGATGCCAAATCGGGTGTCATAGTCCGAGAGCGTTCCAGGATTTCGGTCTGCTCGAGTTCGTTCATGACCTCACCTCCTCCCCCTCCTTTATTGAAATCGCGGGTTCGCTTGGCCGGCGATCCATTTTTTCCTTTTCTTCTTCGGCTCATCTCTCAGTCCCCTCGGCGACCTCGCGGCCATCCACCATCTCCAGGGACCGAAGGGCCGCCTCGCTGCCGACCACAACGTCGCGCTCCTCACCGCCCAGGTAGAGTCGCCCAAAGGCCCCGAAGGGCCTCACGTCTACCAGGTTGACGTTGCTTGCCTTCTCAGCCTCGTTGGCGGCCAGCGCAGCGTAGCCCGCTGGCTCCACCTCCAGGATGTAAAGGGTCTGGCCAGGTATGAGCATCTGACCGTGGCGCTCCCGGTTGATGAGTTGGGCCTGATAGTCGTCTACGTTGCGGATGATCTGGGTCGAGACGGTGCGGGGCTTGCGGCGGTTTCTTTCCTGGAGGCCCAAGTCATCGAGGATGGCCTGGCCCGCCTGGCGTACGTCGGCCTGGCTTTCGGAGTGAACCTCCAGAAGCCCGTAGGCACGCTCCACGATCTGCATGGCGGGCTTGACGTTGGTGGCCTTGAGGGCCACGTCGGTCAGCCGGTTGATGGCGATCCCTGGGGCGATCTCGACGAATAGGCTCGCCATCCCCCCGATGGGCAAAAACCCACGGGCGGTCGTGCCAATAAAGGAGGCGAGCTGGTACTGCAGGTTATCCAGAACGATAAAGGTGCGAAGGTCTATGCCATTCGTGGTCTGTTCGATCATCATCGGTTGAACTCCCAATCTGGGGCTAGTGAAAGAGCGAGCGTCGCTCTATCGTCCACCCTCTTCTCCCGTTCCCTCCTCAGTACTGCTTGCCGACAACTGCCTCTTCGATGACCTCGCGAAGCAGTAAGGTGCGCTCCATATCTGCCAGGCTGCAGGCCATGAAGAGGGCGTTGATAATAGTGGTCTGAGCTATACGGCTGGCGAGGGCCTCCATACGGAACCGAGTTTCGCGAGAGGCGGTCACCAGGGTGATGTCACAGAGCTTTGCCAGCGGCGAGAGGGCCGCGTTGGTGATGGCAATGGCGCTCGCCCCTCTGGCCTTAGCGACCTGGACCGTCTCGATGGTGTCGCGGGTCTGTCCCGAGTGGGAGATGGCCACCACCACGTCATCCGGCTCCAGCAGCGCCGCCTGCATGGCCTGCAGGTGGCTGTCGCTCTGCGCAGAGGTCGCATAGCCCAGCCGGAAGAACTTGTTCTGTGCATCGAGGATGTTGGGCGCCGAGGTTCCAACCCCGATAAAGAAGATTTGCCGAGCGCCGACGAGGAGCTCCACGGCTTTGGCGAAATGGGCGGGGTCGAGCACGGCGAGGGTCTCCTCCAGGGCCTGGATGTGGGATCGGAAGACCTTGGCCGCCACATCCGGCGGCTCATCGCCTTCTTCCAACTCCTCGTGGAGGCTCTTGATGGGAGACACAAGGTCTCTGGCGAGAGAAATTTTAAAGTCCTGGTAGCCTTTGTAGCCCAAAGACCGGCAGAAACGGACAACGGTGGCCTCGCTCGCGCCGGCGCTGTTTGCGACTTCAGTGACAGAGCTCGTCAGAATCGATTCGGGGTTGGATAGGACGGCCTCGGCCACCCTCCGTTCGGCTGTATGGAGCCCCTCCATAGAAGATCGGATGCGGATCAGGCTTCCAGTTAGCTCATTGGCTGTCGAATCATTAGTTGGCATGAACCTTGGTGCCTCCTCTTCGTCCTACGTTTCCTAAGCCCTCCGGGATATTGAGCTACCGGACGAGAGTGGAGCTCAAAGTGCTATTGAAGACGATCTCCACGCCGTCGAGGAACGCCAGATCGCTTAGCGCTTCGTCGTAATGGAACTGGACCGAACTGTTGAAGGTGACCTCATCTGCCATTATTGACCCATAAAATTCGACGCCGCTGTTATTGACGACACGCGCGTTGGGCGCGTAGATGACGCCGTAGAAATCGACGCTGCTGTTAAGTTGCACCTCCAAGGTGGAGGAGATCATAACAACGAGGTCTTGCGGATTTAGGCCTGGATTCATGATGCCCGAACCATTCACAGCGAACTCCCCGGTAACGTATATGACGGTCGGACCCGCAACGCTTAGCGTCGAGGAGCTGTTAAGCACGACCGAGTTGAAGTAGTACCGGCCACCGGGCAAAGTGATACTGTCGCCTCTATTAAGTGCGAGATCGTAAGGCCCATCCTCAAAAGGATCATTGCCGTCGTCCGTCATTGTCGGGATGTTGCCGTTGTCGTTGTTTGTGGCGATGTCACCGAGCTCGACGTCGGGTAATACCGGGCAGCCCCCGGGGGTAGTGGAGCCTGTGACGTAGGCGGAGCTATTCAGGATAACCTCATGACCATCGCCAGGCCCCGCATCGCCATTTACGCCGGCCGACGAGTTGAGCTCGATGTCTCCGCAGCTGCAGACATCCCCATTTTGATTCGCTGTAGCGGGGCTGTACGGCCCGAAGTCGGAATTGTAGCTATCGGTGACACTTGAGCTGTTGAGGGTTATCCGTCTCCCGCCGATAATGCCCCCCATACACGAACCCGCCTGGTACGCCACGGAGATCGCTCTCACGTCCGATGCCTGGTGCCCGAACAAGGGCATGAAGATGAGAAATATGGGGTTGTTGCGGTCTTGGGAGCGCTGAGCCATGACCCGGACACTGTTGGCGTTTGCCTCTTGGGCTGGCTCCAAGACGGTGAAAGTCTTGGTCTCCTTATCCCAGGTGCCAAGCTCGATGTCCACCAGAGCGAGGGCGACTGGAGTGCCGTCTACAGCGTGCTTATGGGCTAGGAGCTGAGCCTGGCCTCTGGCCTCATCGGGGCCGTAGCTCAGGCTTGAGGCGGCGGCTAGGGAGGCCGAGTCGGCGACGTTTTGAAGCGTGGAGTGGACGACGAACAGATGGCCAAGGTCGATGACGAGGCCTGCAAAACCGATCAGAACAGCCAGGAGCACCGCTACAAGAACGGCAACAGCCCCCCGTTCGTCGCCTCGCCACGCTAGAAAGGACGCTCTCCGGGCCGAAGAATGATTTCCTAATGTGTCCCGCCTCTGCATCTGAGTATCACCTCCATGCGACTTGTGGCTCCTAGCCCCCGATGAGGTGTGAGGGGCCGGCCGGGTCGCTGGCTTACATAATAATATTTAACACCTGAGAGGAAGGTTGTCAAGTGTTTTTTCATGTAGATATTAAAAAAGAAATATTTTTTCTTATCCTATCCTATTTCAAACCCTTCTTTCCAGCGGGCAGCGCCTTGTTAGGACTAAGTCAGGAGGGAGCGAAAGGGCTTCAAAGCCACCGCCGCATTTACTTTTTCCACGGGGATGAAGTAGGCCCCTTAGCTAAATCTTTATCGTACACGAACCGGGCCGTGATTGTGACTCGCTCTTGGGGCATACCGTCAGGAAATGGATTGAATGGATCGGCGAGCCTCAGCGTGGTAAGGGCTGCTTCGCTGAGGAGGGTCGAGCCGTCCGAACTCTCTACAGAGGCATCGGCGAGTCGGCCCGTCCGCTCCAGCGTAAAGGTCACTTTGACGGCGCCGGCCAGCTCTCCGCTCGATACCTCGGCTGGGACGACGTAGACCCTGTCGATCTGGCGGTGCAGCTTAGAGAAGTAATCGCGGTAGAGAGGGTTTGGGGAGTCGAGGCCGAGGGTGGAGTTATTCGCCGCCAAAGCCGAGGAATATCGGCTCTCCTCATCGGCCAGCGCTTGGAGGCCGAGGTCGAGGTAGGCCCGCCCCAGAGCCTGATGGGCCTCCAGATCGTATGGGGCGAGGGTTACGGCTTCCTTTAGCTCCCGGACCGCCGCCTCCAAGTTGCCCGCCTCGAAGCGCTCCAGGCCCCGGCGTAGGGCATCGGCGGCCCTCTCGGCCTTCTCGGACGCAGTCGGAAGGCGGGCCTCGGCCCGCAGCTTCTCCAGGTCGGCGGCCGCCCTCTCTGCGTAGGTCGGGGCCCCCAATGCGCGGAACTTCCTCAAGGCCTCGTCCAAGAGCTCCTCGGCTCGGGCGGGCTCACCGCGAGCGGAGGCGAGCCGTCCCATCTCCTGCATGAGCCGAGCCACCGAAAGCTCATCCCCCAAACCGACCGCTTCGGTGAAGGCCTCCTCGAAGGCGGCGTCTGCCTCTTTAAGTTCGCCCCGGGCGAGGCGACAGCGCCCGACGCCCATCAGCGCCCTCATCCCCAGGGAGACGATACCCGACAGCTTGGCTCGGACCGAGGCCTCCTCGAAGGCCCCGCAGGCCTCATCCGTTCTACCGGCGGCCAGCTCCAACCTACCGAAGACATTCAGGGCCCTTGCTTGGAAGTCGGCCCGCTCAAGCTCGTTGCCCACGGCCAGGACCCGTACCGCGGCTGCCCAGGCCTCTTCCGAATTTCCCGTCTCGGCCAACACCGACGCCAGGATGTGGTAGCTCTCGGCTTCGGCCGGCCGGTCGCCCATCCGGTGGGCGACCACCAGCGCCTCGTTGGCGAAGCCCCTCGCCTCATCGAGCTTTCCACGGGCCTGGGCCACGGCGGCCAGCGAGGCGAGCGCCGTCCACATACAGCCTTCATCCCCCACGGCCCGACAGGAGGCCAGCGCTCCACGCAGAGCTAAATCCGCTTCGCCATAGTCCCCTCTATCGGCAGCATCCCGTCCAGCGCCAAGGAGCCTCTGGGATACCTCAGGCTGCGGTGAGGGCTCCGCGCCCAAGGCGGACCCCAGCATAAGGGCGAGCGCCAGCAGGGCAGAAGCCAGGAGGCATATGGAGCGACGACGATTCATCACGGCTCGCGGCATCCCCTATTGGAGACATTTACAAGACAGCCTATCACGAGGCCAGGAAGGAGGGGCAACAAGAAATCGGTCCTCCCCGATTTGAGACCCTTCACCCCACCTAGAGAATCTGAAAATAGGTCAGGACGAAGAGGATACCCAGGATGGTCAGCACCGTATAAAGGGTGTTTTCGGCGTTCCGCACGACGCGGCGCCTGGGATGCGGCAAGGCCAAGAACCGCTTGGTCGGGCGCATCTTTCCGCGTTTTACAGCCTCCACGATGCCCATTCCCTCTGGAGGCTTTAGGCCGTAGTAATGGTGGAGGACCCGCGCGGCCCCCCAAAGAGCCAGAATAATCGCTCCCTTGACCGCTGTCACCATGCCGTCCTGAGAGTAGAGGGCATCTCCCAGGCCCTTCCAGTTGAGTTTGTACATCACCGTCTCCCCTCAGAGCCGGGTCGGCGTGACTTGGGCCTACCTACAGGCGTCGCAGACGAGGCGCCCCTCTCCGGGCAACTCAACGGAAAATACCTTTCCACTGGCGCTCGATCTCTTTAATCTGCTCCTTGACCGTCTGAGGCCGCGCCACCTGAAAGCTCACAGTGGCCGTGCGGTGAGCCTGATCGGTCACGGATATAGAGGCAACTCCCGGAGCAGTGTTCGGGGGTATCCGGAAGCGGAAGGCGAAGGTCCCCTGAGGCGAGAGCCTCAGGGGCGCCCCCTGAAAGCGCTCGGTCCGGCCCGAGGCGTCGATCAACACAATGCCTTCCAGGGAGATACGGCCGTTGGCGGAAAAGCCCCGTCCCTCGACGATGCACTCCTCACCGGCGGGGACCAGGTCGGGCCGAAGCGCCACGCGGGCGGGCTCTGCAGCTGGCCATGCGGCCCTATCTGCCGGTGCACTGACCCGGTAGGTCGCTGTGGCCACCAAATCGGTCCCAGAGAAAATGTCCACCTCGTAGGTTCCCGGTAGCCACTTCTCTCCAGGTCGCAAGGTAAACGAGAACGCTGCCTCGTAATCGGGCCTTAGGATTTCGACTGTTGACTTGCTGAACGGACGGCGAAGGGCCCCTTCGACGAAATGCCAACTGGAGGTGAGGCGCTGACCCGGCGTTCCGCCCCTGTAGGCTACCCGCAGGTCTACCTGCTGGGCGTCTGGTGACACTACTGCCCCCGGGCCCACCGGTTGGGGGACAGCCCCTGATGCGGTGACGCTCATCGCCACGACCACGAGCGATCGGCCGGCGTCGAGCTTCTCCCACGGACGCACGGCGAAAAAGACCTCCCGGAGCAATTGGCCGGCGGCTGTTATCTCCACCACGTAATCACCCGTAAACCACTGTTCTTCCTCGTCGATAACGAAGGTAAACCGGCCTTTGCCCTCGATAGCCTGAAGGATTTCCCTTTGGGTCAACCATTGAAGCCGCTCCATCCCCTCCAGGTAATACCACGTGGCGACCAGCGGGGTGCCCGGCCTGGCGCCTCGCCAGGCGTAGTTGATGGTGACAGCCCGCTCCTCGGGCCGAAAAAGACCTGCTGCAGGATGGACTGCGGAAGCTCCCACGGCCTTAACCCGAACTATCTCTAGAGCCCCAGCCCGGCGGAGCGAGGCGAGGCTCCCCGCCCGACCAGCCCGGGGCATGGCACGCGGGGGTGCTTTGGCGTCAAGTTCAGCGGTAGAGGATTCGGCGTCGAAGACGAAATTGATGGAGAGGCGCCGTGAGGCTTCCAGGCGGCCGTCGGGCCGGGGCCGCTCCAAGACGAGATCAGCTCTGTAACGGCCACTAACCGGGTGGCGTACGGTCTCTGACCAGGGTCCAAAGGTCGAGAGGCTCGCCGGTGGTGAAGGCTGGGTCTGGACCCCCTCGGGTGTCGACACCTCCCAGGTGGCGAAGAAGCGGTCATACGCGGTGGAGCGCAGGTCCTGAGGGGTGACTGCAAGAATTATCTCGTCAGCCACGGGGTCGTGGAGCAATCTGATGAAGCCTGGTACGCCGAATGGGTCCACAGGAATGGCCAAAATCTCTTTGGTCTCGGCGCTCAAGGAAACAGAAGCGCCCGAGGCCACAAGCAGAAGGGCGCAGGATGTGAGAATCCGAAGGAGTTGTCGGCTCATGTTTGCAAGCCCCGGCGCTGAGGCGCGATGATGATGCCTTAGTCTACGAAAGGGCCCCGGGAGTGTAAATAGGGAAAGGGGGTCCCGTCTTAGAGCTCCCCTTACGGCCTTCGAAAGACGATAGGGATCGTGCCCCACTGCTCTGGCGTCTTCTCCGTCAGCGGATCGAATCGCCATCCCTTGAGGAAGCGAACCGCCACAGCCTCCAGCCTGGGATCGCCCTTGCGCAGCGGCACGACCCGGCCCACCGTTCCATCTGGTCGTACCCAGAACTTGAGGAGAACGGCCGTCTCGCGCTCCACGGTAACTTTCGGCAGGGGTGGACGGTAGAGAACTTGCCTGCTGGCCGCCGGGCCCGCGATCCCCGTTGATGTGGGTGGCGGCGCAGGCGAGGGCTTCCTGGCTAGCTCCGCCTCCATTAGGTTGCGGGCCAGACGCCGGGCGGTCTCGCTAGCTAAGGCAAAGGGCTTCCGCTCGCCCGGAATTCCCGGCTCTGCGCGGAGCTCTTCACCCGTGGGGACCCCCGGCATTGCCACAGCCCGGCCGGCCCGGGCGAGGGACTCCTGGAGCAACATGGCCTCGGGCTCCTCACCCCGCTTAGCGGGCTCCTCGGCGGGCGTCTTAGGCAACGTAAGGTCTAGACCCGGGTAGGCCAGGGTACTTCCCAGGCTCTCTGTCCGGGCCCGGCGCAGCGCCTCCAGCGCCCGGCGCTCCAGGACGGCGGCGGCTTCGCCCTCGACGGACTTCCAGACCTTCTGCTGGACGGCAGGCGTGGTCGCCGGCGCAGGGGGAGGGGCACGGCGCACGATTGGAGGCGCCTCTGGCATCCGGAGGAGCTCAACTTCCGTGTAGACGACTTTGTTGGGGATATGCGCCTGGCCTAGAGGAGGTGAGAGGTAGACGAGCAGGCCGTGGAGGACGACCGACCACGCGAGAGCTGCCGCCAGGGGCCCGCGGGTCGCCGGGGGGTCCAGGAAGCTCTCGATCTCAATAGCGTTGGACATGGGGATTTTATGGCCGACCGGTCGATTTGTGCGCCGTGGCGATGGCCAGACGCTTGACGCCGGCCAGCTTGGCGGCGTCCATCACTTTCACGATTCGACCGTGACGAGCCACCTCGTCACCCTTGATTATCAGGACTTCGATCTCGCCCCTTCCGACCGCCGCCTCAAGCTGACGCTGGAGGGTTTTCAGGGTCACCCGGACTTCGTTCAGGTAGATTTCGTCCTGGGCGGTGACCGCCACCACCCATTCGCGCTGTATCTGGCCGGAAGCCGAGACGGCCTCCGGTAACTGGATGGGGATGCCAGGCTGGACGACGAATGTCGTCGATATCATGAAGAAGATTAGAAGGAGCAGGACCACGTCGATTAGCGGCGTGATGTTGAGGCTCGCGTTTACGCGACGTCTGCTGGCAAACTCCACCGGTCCCCCCTCAGTCGCTCTTCAGTATGTCGAGCATACGCAACGAGGCCTTCTCCATCTCGATAACGAGCCCGTCGGCTTTGGTAACGAAATAGTTGTAAAAGACCAACGATGGTATGGCGACGGACAGGCCTGCGGCGGTAGTGATTAGAGCCTCGCTGATCCCACCGGCCAGGGCTCCCGGGTGGCCGACACCCCTGACTGCGATGACATTGAAGACCTTAATCATTCCGGTCACCGTCCCCAGCAGCCCAAGGAGCGGCGAGATTGACGCGATGGTCCCCAGGACCCCCAGGTATCGCTCGAGGCTGGGAACCTCGTGGCGCCCTGCGTCCTCGATAATCTCCTTGATTTCGCCTTTGGGCCTTTGGTGGTTGGCGATCCCGACGTGGAGGACCCGGGTAATGGCGGACGGTCGGTGGCGGCAAAGGGAGAGCGCCTCGTCCGTCTCACCCTCTCGAAGATGGCTTTCAACCCGGCGAAGGACCTCGGGCGAGATAACCCTGGGTTGGCGAAGCATGAAGAAGCGCTCCAGGACGATGGCCACCGCAAGGAGCGAGCATATCCCGATTGGCACCATGAGGATGCCCCCTTTTACGAGGGTCGTGCCCAAGGGGAAGTATCCGACCACGGTACGCAACGCCTCCACCATTAGCTTATCTCTCCTCTCCCACGGCTTCGCCTGCCGCCTTCAGGCTTGTTCTGGCCTCTTGGGCCGCCGGCTCTTTAGGGTACTCGGCGAGAAGCTTCTTGTACAAGGACAGGGCGAGGTCTTGACGTCCGAGGGCCGCATACCCGTCTGCGGCGGAAAGCATCGATTTAGCCCCTAAGCTTCGAAACTTGGGGTAGAGGTAGAAGACCTTAAGGTAAGCCGCCACGGCGGCTTGCCTATCGCCCGTGGCTTCTAGCATGCGGGCCGTTCCGTAATTTCCCTGCACGGCCACGGAGGGCTCGTCCGCCTGGGCCGCAACCTGGTAGGCGATCAGGGCCTTGCTATAGCGTTTGCGGCCTACCTGCAAGTCGCCGAGTTCGAGGGCCGCCCTGCGGCCTATGGGTTGTTCAGGCCCGGCGTTGACGGCCATCTGAAAAGCCTCCGCGGCCGCCGAGGGCTTTCTACTGTGGACCAATGAGCGTCCTTGGATGATAGCGGCCGCCTGGAGCCTGCCTGAACCCGCCCCAGCGGCGATAACCCCCCGGGCGTGGGTCAGCGCCTCCTCCCACCGCCGCTGCCCCTCATAGAGCTCGGCCAGGGCAAAGTGGGCGTCCACGGCCAAGTTGCTTTTTGGGTACTCGGACAGCAGCCGCCCGAATACCTCGGCGGCCTCGCTCTCTCGGCCCTCGGCCCTGGTGAGCTCGCCAATGCGAAAGAGGGCATCGTCGGCCAATTCGCTTTTCGGGAACAGTCTCACCGCCCGCTCGAAGGCGCCTATGGCTTGGGCCCGTTCATTGCGGCTGGCAGCGCTGTCTCCCACCTGAAAAGCCAATGTCACAGAGAGAGGATGGTCGGGGTGAGCGGCCAGAAATCGTTCGGCCCCGGTGAGGAATTCCTCCCAGGCATCCCGTCTCAGATGGGTCAGCACGATGCCGTAGTCCGCCTCCACGGCCGCCGCATCGGTGGGATAAAGCTTCACCACCTGGCGATAGGCGTCCTCGGCCGACGCGTAGTCACTCTCGTTGTAGTAGGTATCCCCTAGCGTGAGGAAGGCCTTGGGCAAGTGGGGCGAGGTGCGGTAGTCGCCGATGAGTCGCTTCAGAGCCACCCGGGCCCGCCCGAAGGCGTCCGTTCGGTAGAGATTCATGGCGAGCTCGAACTGGGCGTCGTCGGCCAAGTCGTGGTCCGGGTAGCGACCGAGGAAAGCGGCGTGGGCGTTTGCGGCTTTTCGAAACTCCCCTGCCCGGGCGAGCATGAGCCCAATCCTCCATGCGGCCCGAGGGGCCTCGTCGCTTTCGGGGTAGGCGACGAGCAGGGCCTTAAGCCGCTCAGCCGCCTCGACGTAGCCCTTGGCATCAGCCACCAGTGAAGCGGCCTTGAGACGAGCCGCTGGTGCGAGTGGATGGTCTGGCCGCCCCAGGGCAACACGGTCGAGCAAGGCCCGAGCCTCATTAAGATGGCCCATGTCGGCCTCAACCCACGCCAGGCCGAAGAGGGCTTCGGCGCCGCGAGGCCCGTCGGGCTCGAGAGCCCGGAAGATCGCCCTGGCCTGTCCGAGCTCGCGGGCCTGGTAGAGGCTTTCGGCCTGCAGCCAGCGGGCCTCCCCCCCTGCGGGTGATTCACGGTCGAGATCCGCCGCCTCGCCGAAAGTGACGGCCGCCTCCCGATAGCGGGCGCTCTCGTAAAGGGCCACGCCGCGTTTTACAAGGAGCGTCATGTAGACCTCCTCATCCAGGGGCCTCAGCAGCGCGGTGTCGTAGATGGATAGGGCCTCGTCGTATCGCTCCAGGGCCAGGGCGCTCTCGGCGCCCCTGAGAAGCCCCACGAGCTCGTAGGGCCCGCCTGAGCCCGCGGCCGCAATTGCTCTGTAGGCCGCTAGGGCTTCTTCGTGCCTCCCGGAGTTGAAGTCCGCGTCCGCTAAGGCAGCCAGGGCCGCAGTGGCCCAATGGCCGGGCGCCGTTTTTTTAATCAACGCAAGGCGCGAGCGGGCTAAATCAGGCCGGCCCGAGGCCAGAGCGGAGCGGACCAGCCCGTATCGGACCGATGGCAGAAGCCGATGCCCTGGGTATCTCTCCTCAAAGCGCATAAAGGCATCAAGGGCTCGATGGCCGTCTCCCAGCGCCAAGCCCGTCCAGGCGAGTCCGTATAGGGCCTCGGCAGAGCGCGGGTGTCCCGGATGGCGCGCGAGGAAGGCCTGGTATGCCTCCCAGGCCTCCTCGAATGCGCCCGCCCGGTAGGCGCTCTCAGCCTGCCAGAAGCGGGCTACAGCAGCCCGGCGGTTTCCGGGATAAATTTGGGCAATATGACGAGAGGCCTTCGATGCGAGGTCAAACTCGCCGAGATTCGCGTGAGCGATGCTCCTGAGCTCAAGGGCCGCCGGCATCACAGGGCTTGTCCGGTACTGAGCGGAGAGGCGGTCGAGCTTCTCCAGCGCAAGCGCGTGCTCCCCACGCCTAACGTGGAGCCATGCGCTGGCGTAAATGGCGTAATCGGCCAAACGCTGACGTGGTGGCTCGGCTTCGGCCGCCTCGAAGGAAGCCATGGCCCGATCCGCATCTCCCAGTGCGAGGCGGGCCTCACCGATCCAATATCGGGCACCCGTCCGCCACAGGCTCGCCGGGTAGTTGGCGAGGAGGCTTTCAAAGGCCCCGATAGCCTCGGCGGGCTGGCCATGCTGGATGCGGTAGAGGCCGAGCTTGTACTGGGCTTCGTCTTTCAGGAAGACCTTTGCCACCGCCGTGGTCACACTGCTTCTGTAGGCGCATCCCGGGGCCGGGGAGACCGGTAGCGTACGGCCCGCCTCCTGGAGGGAAGCTACATCGACCGGCTCTTTAACCTCGCGTGGCATCTCTCTTTCGGGCCCTGTCGTCGGAAACCCAATCGGCTCTTTGGCCTCGGTCGGCTCGGCAACAGGCAGGCCGACGATGACGACCTCCGGCAGACGGATGGGAGGACGTCCCTCGGGGGCCGTCCAGGCCACCGAAAGGGGCGCGACCAACGCCCCTAGGGCAACGGCTCTCCAGAACCGCATCATGGAACCTTTTCCACCTTTTTCTTAATTTTGGCTTTTTCCGCGTTTCTGCGAACTTCGGTTACGCGTGTGAGGCCCTCTTCGGACGCTTCTCGCACCTCATCATCCTCGACATGCTCGGCCAGCCACCGATAGTGGGTTGCCGCATCGGAAGGCCGTCCGGCCTCCTCAAGGGTTCGGGCCATCCGCCAGCGTGCGAGGGCGTGGGCTGGACTCTCGGCCGAAAGACCCTCCAGCGCCTTGGCGGCCGCCTTGAGCGCCGCTTCGTAGTCGTGCTCCTCGAAGGCGATGCGCCCCTGCAGGAGGAAGGCTTGGGCGGCAAGCTCAGGATCATCGCCGGCGCCTAGCGCCTCGAGGCTCGCCCATGCATCGTCGCGTCGGCCTACGGCGACCATGAGCCGGGCAGTTGCGAGCTGCACTGTAGGGGCCTCAGGGTCTCCAGCGCGGCTCTCAAGCCACTTCTCGTATGCCTCGAGCGCCTCGCTCGAGCGCCCCCGGGCCTGCTCCATCTCGGCAAGAGCCAACAGCCATCGACCCGCCGCCCCCGCCTCGGGCCACTGGGCCAAGAGGGATTGGTAGCGGTCGGCGGCTGCACTGTAGTGCCCTTGAGCCCGCTGTATATGGGCCTCCAATGCTAGGATCGACTCTGACCCTGCAGCGGCGCGCTCCTGCTCGCTCAAGTCCTCTACGAGCTCCACGGCCGTTATGTGACGGCCTGCGGCGACGAGCGCCACGGCCCGTTTATACCGTACATCTCTAAATCGGTCCAGCCCGCCTTCGGCCTCCGCCAATGCCCCGAAGAGCCGCGCGGCCTCACCCGGTCGGCCGCCGTAAAGCTCCACGTGGGCCAGCCCGTATCGGGCCTCCATCTCCTTAGCAGCCGGGGCCCCGCTCACATAGTCTGAAACAGCCTTTCGGACCTCTTCCCAACGCCCGGTCGTTCGGGCAAGCGTGATTGTCGGCCAAAGAGCCTCTGCGGCCCACGGACTGCGCGGATATGAGGCCAGTAGCTTGGTAGACGCCTTAAAAGTCTCGACAGGCTTTCCGACCTTACGAAGCGACCGGATCCGAAGAGCGAGATTAGACCCATCGGGGCCATCGCCGGCTCTGGCCAGGGCGTCCGCCGCCTCCTGAAAGCGCTCGGCCCGGTAGGCGGCAAGCCCGGCCCGCTCCCATTTGGAGGGGCTGAAGGCCACCGCGCCCTCACCTTGAGCCGCCTCGCGGTATTCGTCCGCGGCCTCCGACCATCGCCCCAGACCGAAGAGGCTATCGGCGCGAATGAGCTTTGCCAGACCTGCCTCGGGAGCTTCGGGAAAAGTCGCGGTAAGGGCCTCGACGTGGGCCAGCGCCTCGTCAAATCGGCCCGCCTGCTCCGTTCGGGCCGCGAGGTGGAGGAGGGCCTTGGCCGCCCGGGGGTCTGCGGGGGCGCGCTCGACGAGCGCCGCCCATGCTGCGGCCGCCTCCTCAGGCTTTCCCTGATGGGTCCAAATGGCGGCGAGCCTGGATAAGGCCTCCACCGGGAGATCACCGGGCGTTTTCTCAGCTTCGGCCACCTCCTTGAAGAGGGCTGCCGCCTCGTCCCAGCGCTTCAGCCCCGACAGGGCTCGGCCCCTGAGGAGCCGGACCTCCCATCGGAGAGGATGGCGGGGAAAGTAGCGCAGCCACCGTCCAGATTCGGCCTCCGCCTCTCCATATCGGACCAGGTCGAGGTAGCGTTGGGCTCTAATCATACGCGCCAGAGGAGCGACGCTGGCTTTAGAGTCGGTCTTGGCGGCGACCTCGAGGGCGGCGAGGCCCTCTTCATCACGCCCCAAGGCCAATAGTGCTTGGCCGAGAAATAGGCCTGCCTCGGCTTGCTGCTTCCCCGGTCCCGGCGAGGCCAGATACTCGCGGAATGCATCGGCGGAGACCTCATAAAGTCCGTCTTGGTAAGCTTTTAAGGCGAATATGTAGATGCGCTCGGGCTTCTCCGATCCCCAGGCCGGGGTAACCAAGAGGAGGAGAGCCAGGACGGGGGTGGCAATACGCTGAAGGAGCAAGGGGCCTTCAATCGGGGGTGCAGACCTTACAATGGCGGAATCCGGCGGCCTCGGCCGAGGACCTCTCTGCGAAGGGCTGGGCAAGCTCCGGTGGGGGGGCGTGGCGGCAGGTTGAGCGATGGAGTGTCCTGGAGCGGCGGTGGCCCACCAAGCCGAGGGGCCGGGCATCGGGTTCGCCGGCCACTGCCCGAGTTGCCTCTGGCGGCGGCGCTGGCACGACCGGGGCGAACTCATCGGGCATCACCATGGGGGTGCCGGGGCCAAAGGCCAAGCCGTCGTCGGTCAGGCCGAGCCACGTGCCTCCCTTCCAAAGAAGCCACAAGACCCCGTAGACGGTGTACTCGACCAGTGCGCCGATGCGCATCGGTCCTCCCTTAGTCTGGGGTGATGGTACCCGACAGACAGCGGGTCTGTCAACGAAAGGCTATGCCACAACAGCCTTCCGAGGCCGGTTGGCCTCATCGAGGACGACGACCTTAGGAGCGATGGCGTGGGCGTCTTCGTCCCTAACGGGCCGGTAGGCGCAGATGATGATCCGGTCGCCGACCTTCGCCCGGTGGGCGGCGGCCCCGTTGATGCAGATAGTGCCGCTGCTGGCCGTGCCCTCGATGGCGTACGTGGTGAAGCGGTCTCCGTTGATGATGTTGTAGACCTCCACCTGCTGGTACGGCAGGATGTCCACAGAGGCCATAAGCGCGGCATCAATGGTGATCGAGCCCTCGTAGTCGACGTTTGAGTCGGTAACGACGGCCCGGTGAAGCTTGGACGATAGCATCAGTCGCATAGTCTCCCTCTCCCTCTTTCCTATGATGAGGCCGGTGGTTCAATGACCGTATTGTCGATGAGGCGGGCGGGGCCCACCCTGACGGCCAGCGCTATAAGGAGCGGGCCGTCAATTGTCTCTTTGAGGGCCATGGTCTCTTGGTCTGCCACGGCCACGTAATCGATCGTGCACGGCCCAGCCGCTTCTATGTGAGAGCGGAGCTTTTCCTCAATCGTCTGGACATCTCTCTCGCCGTCGAGAATCATCTGTCGGGCGATGACCAGGGAGCTGCTCAAACCCAAGGCCGTCCGACGCTCCTCGGCCGAGAGGTAGAGGTTGCGGCTGCTCATGGCCAGCCCGTCGGCCTCCCGGACGATGGGCATCCCGACAATCTCGATCTCTAAGTGAAGATCGGCCACCATGCGGCGTATCACAGCAAGCTGCTGGAAGTCCTTTTCGCCGAAGATGGCCACATGAGGCTTTACCGCGGTGAAGAGCTTGATCACGACGGTCACGACTCCCCGAAAATGGCCCGGCCGGCTCGGCCCGCAAAGAGTGTCGGTCAGGCCCTCGACCTCAACGTAAGAGGCGTAGCCTTCCGGGTACATCTCTTCGGCGGTGGGGTGATAGAGGACGTCAAGCCCGATGTCCTCAGTGGCCTTAAGATCCGCTTCAAGATTCCGTGGATAGGCCTCGTAGTCCTCACCCGGGCCGAACTGGGTGGGGTTTACGAATAGGCTCACAACTAGCCGGTCGGCCCGGCGTCTACCCTCCCGCATGAGATTTAGGTGGGCCTCGTGAAAGGCCCCCATGGTGGGAACCAGGGCGACGGTCTCCCCCGCCGCCCGCCACTCCTCAGAGCGGGCCTGCATGGCGCGAACCGTCTCGATAATCTCCACACTCACCTCTGTTGCCCTCACTCGTAGCTGTGCTCGCGGTCTGGAAAGGCGCCGGCCTCCACCTCGGCGCGGAAGCGCTCGACCGCCTCAACGATGACCGTATTGAGATCGGCGTAAGCCTTTGCGAATTTCGGGGCGAAGCCGTCGAAGAAGCCCAGCAAGTCATGTAGTACGAGCACCTGGCCGTCGCAGTGAGGCCCTGCTCCGATGCCTATTGTGGGAACCCGGAGCGCTTCGGTGATGCGGCGGCCGAGCTTCAAAGGCATGCCTTCGAGCACCACGGCGAATACCCCGGCGGCCTCTAGGGAGGCGGCGTCGCGGAGCAGCCGGCTTTCGGCCTCGCTCGTGCGACCTTGGACGCGGTAGCCTCCCAAGGCATGAATGCTCTGTGGGGTGAGCCCGATGTGGCCCATGACGGGGATGCCGGCGGCGACGATACTGGCTGCTGCGGACGCCACGGCCTGGCCCCCCTCGAGCTTGACGGCCTCGGCGCCCCCTTCTTGAACGAAGCGAACGGCGTTTCTAACGGCGTCATCGGCCGAGGCCTGGAAGGTGCCGAACGGCATATCCCCCACCACTAGGGCCCGAGGGCGGGCCCGGGCCACGGCCCGGCTGTGGTGAAGCATCTCGTCCATGGTCACTTTGGTAGTGTCCTCGTAGCCGAGCACCACCATACCCAGGCTGTCGCCGACGAGAATAATGTCGACCCCGGCTCGGTCGACCAGTCGGGCCGCAGGGTAATCGTAAGCCGTCACCATCGTTATTTTCTCGCCAGCGGCCTTCTTGGCCACCACCCGTGGGACGGTCACTTTCTTCCGTTCGGTCATATCCTCCTCCCTTCGCCTCCGGGGTGGGCGGACGCAACAAAAAAACCTTCCGGTCGAGCCGGAAGGTTTCCCTTTGTTGAGTCTTCGGAGCCCTTCGTCGTCGGGCCGGCCGCCTTTAGCGGGCTGGGCTTCTCCTCCTTAGAGGAAATAACCCTCCCGACGGCCTCTCGACGCTCCTTAAGGGCCCGTAACCTCGGGGCTTCCGTCTCGGTCCCTCTCTCAGGATCCAAGCGGTACGAAGTAGGCAGTCCCCATTTCGTGGGTCTCTATCTTTTTAACGAGCCTTTCGAAATCCTCCTGTTTATTGACATAATCGACTTCGTTCGTGTTGACCACGAGCAACGGCGTGGCCCGGTAATGAAAGAAGTAGTGGTTGTACGCCCTCACGAGGCGCTCTAAATAATCCTGATCGAAGTTCCTCTCGTAAACGACCCCCCGCTGGGCAATGCGCTCCATCAAGACCTCTGTGGAGGCCTGCAGGAAGACAGCCAAGTCTGGCCGAGGGAGCTTCCCCTGCAGAAGGTTGAATATTTCGGTGTAGAGTGCGAACTCCGCTTCGTCCAACGTCAGCGATGCGAAAATGCGGTCCTTAATAAAAAGATAGTCCGCAACGGTGACTCTGTCAAAGAGCTCGTGCTGGGCCAGCTCTTCCTGCTGCCGGTAGCGGTTCAGCAAAAAGAAGATCTGGGTCTGAAAGGCGAGGCGCTCTCGGTCGCGGTAGAAATCGGCGAGAAATGGGTTCGCCTCAACCCGCTCCAGAACCAGCCTACCGCCCAGGCGTTCGGCCAGCCGGGTGGCGAGGGAGGTTTTTCCCACTCCGATGGGGCCCTCGATCGCCAGGTAGCGGGCACGAGTCGCCATCCAATCTCCAGTTCTCGCTGGTACTTGGAATTACATAATCTAGCAACCGGCGGAGGGGAAGTCAAGGGGGGCTGGCGCTCAGAGCAACTCCCAGCCTTTTCCCTCGTGCCCGAACTGAAAGAGGCCTGGGTGCAACACCTCGGCGAGAATTTCCAGGGACTCGACCAGGCGCGGCCCCGGTCGGTTGAAATACTGATTGCCGTCGAGTAGGTAGACCCTCCCGTCTCTTACCGCCTGAAGGCTCGGCCACTCCGGCTTATTCGTCAATGCGGGCATGTTTTCCCGAGTCTCGGCGATGTCGTAGCCGCACGGCATAACCACAACGACCTCCGGGTCCTCCCTGCAAAACTCCTCCAAGGTCATCCATGGAGAATGTTTGCCGGACTCGCCAAAGAGATTCTCGCCCCAGGCCATCTCCACCATCTCCGGCACCCAGTTGCCGCATGCCATTAGCGGCTCAATCCATTCAATACATGCGACGGTCGGCCTGGACGGCGCCGCTTGAGCTTGCTTTGTTATGGCAGACATCCGGTCCTGCAGGCGACCAACCAGCTCGCCACCCCGCTCGGAGGCCCCAAGCGCCTCGGCCACCCGAGCTATACTCGCCCAAACGTCAGAGAGGCCGTTCGGCTCCAAAGAAACAATTTGGGGGCGAGCGTCAAGCCATTCGCTAACGGCCTCCTCCACATCCTTAAGGGTAACCGCACAGACCTCGCATTGGGATTGAGTGAGAATGAGATCGGGCTTGAGCTGCTTCAGCGTATCGGCGTGGACTCGGTAGACGGACAGCGCTTCTTGCAGAATTGCTTTGACCCGCTGGTCGATCTCATAGCTGGTGCCGTCCACGTTGAACTTGGGCTCGGTGCAGACCGGAAGGAGGGCGACAGATTCGGGAAAGTCGCACTCGTGGGAGCGGCCCACCAAGCGGTCTTCCAAGCCGAGGGCACATACGATTTCGGTGCTGCTGGCAATCAAAGAGACAACGCGTTGCACGAGGGTCCCCTACAAACGAATCGCCTTATCTATATCTATATATTATGGACCCATCGTTGTGTGTTGGAAAGGATAATAACGCCCAATTTATGTAGCCACATAAAGCCGACCGGAGGGTAATTTGGTCGAAGCCCTAATGCCGCCTCCACCTTACGTTCCATACACCCATAATTCGTTCATAAGATGCCGCTGCTCCTTAACGATCCTCTGTAATGGAACCCTTTTCACAAGACGTAATGTCATTTCGTTGTATCCGGACCGGAAAACTTCCCCTACTATCTCTAAGTCCTCTCCATCATGGAATGTTATTGTTCCTTGTATATTATGTTCCAACCCTCTCCCACCGCTGCAGGAAAATCTAACCCCGCTCTCGGAGAGGTCTAAAACGTCATACTCACTTTCAGCTATAACGAGTTTGGGCCTATACCTCGATGGATACTCTACCCTGAAATGTTCCCTCCTTTGGGCTCCGACATATTGTTTTGCATACCTCTTGCCTCTACGAACCCTTGTGCCGGAATTGGTGTTGGTCAGTTTCCCGTAGGCTTCGTTGATTTCTTTTAGCTTCTCCTGAGCTTTCTTTTGGAGCCGGGGGTCGTGCTCAAACCGATCCGGATGCCATACCTGTACCATGTCCCGATACGCCTGTTTCACCCTTTCAGGTGACGCGCCAGGCTCCAATCCAAGGATTTCGTAGCATCGTTTCTGTTCGGACATTATGAAAAACCTTATTCCTAGGCCATGGGATCCCATCCGAAGCGGCGCTCCGGACGTTTTTGTCTCGAATCCGCCAGGGCATACTAATCCCCTTAGTCCTTTTCGGTATAATTTGCTCGTCGGTTAAGCAGCTTAAGGAATGGGGAAATCTTCCAAGAAACCTTCACAGGGCATGGGCGGGACAAACGGGAAGCCGGATTGATGAGTGATGTCCGAAATAGTCAGTTGGGTAGGCATCGAAAACCTTCTTGCTTATTTATCCAACACCGTGCCTCCCGTCTCCTTAAGCTCATCTACCCGCTCGGCTACAGCCCTAAGCCGCCGGCCCATGCTTGCCAGGTGGGTGCCAGACCAGAATACCTTCCCACAGACAGGGCAGCAGTGGAACTCCACCACCCGACGGTAGACATACTCCGGGACCACGGCCTCTACCTCGGTTCGCCTCTCTACCGGCTCTGTCTCCACGTTACAGGCCAGGCAGCGGGAGAAAGCCCGAGCCTCGAGGTCAAGCCCGAAAGCGCCAGCAACCTCTACAAGTTGGGCATCCCACCCATTATTCTTAATAAATAGGTGGGTGGGGAGGTTCTCGCGGGCCAAGAGCTTTGTATTCCGAGTCAAGATGATGCGTTCCTCCCGGCGGGCTCTGTCCACGATTTGAAGGGGGACCGAGCGGCGGGCATAGGCCGAATCGTACCCGGCGATGCGAAGCCACTTACAGAGCTTCCCAAGCATGGCATCGCAAAGAAACCTAGGGGCTTTTCTAACGCTCACCGCGTGCCGACCTCCCGGCTCAATCTAGCACGAGAAGGGAGAGAGCGACAATGCCCGCCCGCCTCTTGAGGCTTGACAATACTACATCAGCCCTGTATCTTTTGACCTTGGCACTCTACCGTATAGAGTGCTAAGACCCCTATGTGTGATCGATCATGCCCCTTGCCCTTACCGAGCGCCAACGGACCGTTCTTTTTACAATAATCCAGGATTACGTTCTTGTCGGGGAGCCCATCGGCAGCCGTACGGTAGCCCGCAAAAGCGGTCTGAACCTCAGCCCCGCCACAATCCGCAACGTCATGGCCGATCTCGAAGAGATGGACCTCGTCGCCCAACCCCATGCCTCGGCCGGCCGGGTGCCCACCGATTTCGGTTACCGCTACTACGTCGACAGCCTGACCTCCATCCCCCGGCTCCAGAGCAATGACCTGGAGGCCCTCACACTCTCGGCGCCATCCAAGTTCGAGCGCATTGAGTCGCTCCTCGAGCAGACGAGCTTGCTGCTGAGCCAGTTCTCCCAGCACGCCGGGCTCGTCTTCGCTCCTCGGCTCCCGACCATCGTCTTCAAGCAGATTAACTTCGCCAGGCTTGGGCCCAAGAAGGTCCTAGCCGTCCTAGTCTCCGAGGCGGGGATGACCCACACCAAGGTAGTGAAGTTGGATGAAGACCTCCTCCAGGATAAACTCACGGAGATGGGAAACTTCCTCAACAGTCAGTTTGAGGGACTCTCGCTCAGGGAGGTCCGGGTCAAGGTCTTGGAGCAGATGGCCGAGGAGAAAGCCGAGTACGACGCTCTCCTCCAGAATGCTATGGCCCTTTATGAGCAGTCCTTCGGCCGGGAGATGGATGAGTCCCCAGGAGAGGTCATCGTCGAGGGGGCGAGCAACATTCTAAACTCGCCTGAGATTCAAAGAGACATCGAGAAGATGCGGACCATCTTTCAGGCCTTCGAGGACAAGGGCCGCCTGGTCCGCTTGCTCGATCGCTGCCTGACGAGCGATGGCCTCAGCGTCTTCATCGGTGAAGAGAGCGAGATAGAGGGCCTCGACGATTTATCGGTCGTAAGCCAATCATACAGGATGGGTGAGGGACCCTTGGGGGCTGTTGGCATCATGGGACCCAAGCGGATGGAGTACGCACGGGTCATGGGCCTGGTCGACTACGCGGCCAAGAGGTTGAGCCACCTGCTTGCGGGCGAGCCGGTCTAAGGAGAGCGTAGCCGTGGCGCGCCGTATCCCCATTGAGAGCGACGATGAGAGACGTAGCGGCGAGAAGGCCTCCGCTCCCTCGTCACCGGGAGAGGGCGGAGGGGCTCTGGAATCTTCCTCTTCCGAGACAGGTACAGAGGAAACGGGGGCGCCCGAGGAAGATGCGGAGCCCCTGGAGCAACGTTACCTCAGACTAGCGGCCGAATTTGAAAACCACAAGAAGCGTATGGAGCGGGAGCGGGCGAAGGTTCTCGCCTACGCCAATGAAGTGCTCCTGGAGAAGCTTCTGCCGGTTGTAGACAATCTGGAGCGTGCACTGGCAGCCGCAACGTCCGACGCCGGCCACGACGGCCTGGTGGCCGGTGTCGAGCTCACCCTGCGAGAGCTTAAAGAGTTTCTCCGCCGCGAGGGCGTTGACCCCATAGAAGCCATCGGCGGGCCCTTCGACCCCACCATCCACGAGGCCGTCTCAACCCAGCCCTCTTCGGAAGTCCCCGAAGGAGTTGTCATCAATCAGATCGAGAAAGGCTACCGCTTCAAAGAGCGTATCTTGAGGCCGGCCAAGGTCATCGTCTCCTCCGGACCGCCGCCATAATTCGCACTATTAGGATAAAAAGCCGTGCGCCTCTTCTTCGTCGTACCAGAGCAGATGACGGAAAATCGGGTCGCTATCACAGGGCCCGACGTACATCACATAACGCGGGTGCTGCGGCTGGGGCCGGGCGACTTTGTGTCGGTCTCTGACGGAGAGGGCCGTCTCAGCCGGGTTAGGATCGATCGGATCGCCGACGAGACGGTCGAAGGGACGGTGGTGGAGGCCGCCGGAGCGCCTCCAGAGACTACTCCATCCATCACCCTGGCCCAAGGGCTTCCAAAAGGGCGGAAGTTCGAGCTTATCCTCCAGAAGGCCGTTGAGCTGGGGGCCGCCCGAATCGTGCCGATCTCGACCAAGCGCGCGGTGGTCCGTCTCTCGGGGCAGAGAGCTGCCAAGAGGCTTGAGCGTTGGCGTCGCGTTGCCGTGGAGGCGGCCAAGCAATGCCGCCGCCCATCAGTGCCAGAAGTCGCCCCTTTGGCCTCGCTTGAGGATTTTTTGGTTGATCTCGGCCCACCCGCCTCAACGCAGATGCGGCTTCTTCTATGGGAGGAGGCGAGCGAACCCCTACGAGAGCTCCTCGCCAGAGGCATCAGGCCGAAGAAGGTAGTATGCCTGGTCGGGCCCGAGGGGGGCTTCGAGGCGCCCGAGGTGGCCAAGGCAACCGAGGCAGGCTTCGTAGCAACAAGCCTGGGGCCCAGGATTCTCAGGACTGAGACGGCTCCCCTGGCCCTTCTGGCCATCCTCCAGCACGCCTTCGGGGGCCTCTAGCCCAAACCCAGAGGACCACTTAGCGCAGCTTGACACTCAAAGGGCGGCTCGGTTAAGATTGGGCCGCCGAAGCGGCAACTCACCTTTTGCAAACCCTTCGTTCATTAAGTAATCAATCAGAGGGAGTTATGACCGTGGAGGAGCCGAGAAAGGTCTCACGGGCCCTGGTCAGTTTGTCCGATAAGGAGGGTGCGGTCGAGTTCTGCGAGGCCTTGGTGGCTGCGGGCGTGGAAATTATCTCCACGGGCGGGACCGCGAGGCTGCTGGCCGATAATGGAGTCGCCGTCACCCAGGTCTCGGACGTCACCGGTTTCCCGGAGATTCTAGACGGTCGGGTCAAAACTCTCCACCCGAAGATTCACGGTGGAATTCTAGCCCGACGGGGTGACCCTGACCACGAGTCCGCCCTAGCCGAGCACGGCATCCGACCCATCGACCTCGTCGTGGTAAACCTTTACCCATTCGAAGCCACCCTCTCCAAGCCCGATTTGACAGTTGACGAAGCGGTTGGGCAGATCGACATAGGTGGACCTAGCATGATTCGGGCTGCGGCGAAAAATTTCCGCGATGTGGCCGTGGTAGTCGATCCTAATGACTACCCAGCAGTAGGTGAGGAGCTCGAAGCCAACGAGGGTAGCCTGTCCTTATCCACCCGTATCACCCTCGCCCACAAAGCCTTCGCCCACACCGCCCGCTACGACGCGGCCGCCTCCTCCTTCATGGCCGAGCAGCGGGAGGCCGACGGTCAAGAGGATGAAACATTCCCCTCCAGCAAAACCTTACAGCTTGAGCTCGTCCAAGAGCTACGTTACGGCGAGAACCCGCATCAACGCGCAGCTCTCTACCGTGACGCCTCGGAAGCGGGACTCGCTCCCTCGCTGCTTGAAGCCGACCAGCTCCACGGTAAAGAGCTCTCGTTCAACAATCTGGTGGACCTAGAGGCGGCCCTGCTTTGCATCCTGGAGTTCGAGGTGCCTGCATGCGTCATCATCAAGCACACCAACCCCTGCGGTGTGGGCCTCGCCGAAGACCTCACCGAGGCCTACCTTAAGGCCAACGCCTGTGATCCGATGAGCGCATACGGAGGGGTAATCGGCTTCAACCGGCCAATAGAGGCATCCCTGGCCGAGGCTCTGTCTAAAATTTTCGTCGAGGCTCTCATCGCCCCGGCCTTCAGCGATGAGGCCCAAGTTCTGCTTTCAAAGAAAAAAGCCCTGAGGCTCATACGATGCCCCGGCCTAGGTGAGGGGACGGAGCCAGTGGCCCAAGGATTGGAGATTAAGAAGCTCCTCGGGGGGGTTCTCGTCCAGGAGCGCGACACGATAGACCTCTCGGCTGAGCAAATCACCGTCCCGACAGAGCGGAAGCCCACGGATGAGGAGATGTCGGCCCTGCGGTTTGCATGGAAAGTGGTCAAACATGTTAAGTCCAACGCCATAGTCTACACGCGCGCCGACCGGACCGTAGGAATCGGCGCCGGGCAGATGAGCCGGGTCGACTCGGCTCGCCTCGCCGCCGAAAAGGCCCAAAGCGACCTTCACGGCTGCGTTATGGCCTCCGACGCCTTCTTCCCCTTCCGTGACGCCATCGACGAGGCGGCGGCCCAGGGCATCGCAGCCGTCATCCAGCCAGGTGGGAGTATCCGCGATGAGGAGGTTATAGCTGCCTGCAACGAGCACGGCATTGCGATGGTTTTCACCGGCATCCGCCACTTCAAGCATTGAGGCCGACCCAACACCGCCCTTTGCTCATACCACTTTGCGGGCTTAAGGGAGACTTTCTAAACGTCTATCGTGGTTGGGTCACTGATGGCGTCCCGATATCGGAGGGGAGACCGGCTCCAAAAAATTCCTGCCCACCGGCCATTTTTTTCTTGACCGAACGGTTGCGATGAGTATATATCTTACTGCAACCTATTAGCACTCTCCACTGGAGAGTGCTAATAGGTTAGAAACCATACGTTAGGGTACGGCGCATCAAGCCGTTAACCGTCGAGACGAATTGGCCCCAACCTACCGGGCCCATCCGCCACTGCGAGGTGGCAGTGAGGAGCTTATATGAGCGCAAAAGTGCGACCTCTCCATGACCGCATCCTCTTAAGAAGGATCGAAGAGCAAGAGGTCAAAAAGGGAGGCATCATCATCCCGGACACCGCCAAGGAAAAGCCTCAGGAGGGCGAGGTTGTTGCCGTTGGCGAGGGCCGCCGCTTGGAAAGCGGCGAGCGTCAGCCGATGGACGTAAAGGTCGGCGATCTCGTACTTTTCGGCAAGTACTCTGGCACCGATGTCATGATCGACGATGAGGAGTACCTCATCCTGCGCGAGGAAGACGTCTTTGCCATCATTGCATAAGGCAAGCACCCTGGATACATAACATAGCGAGGAGGCATTGAGCATGGCCAAACAAATCATATTTGGCGAGGATGCCAGAGGAAAGATTCTCAGAGGTGTGGATCAGCTCGCCAATGCCGTCAAAATTACCCTCGGCCCGAAAGGCCGCAACGTCGTGCTGGATAAGAAATTCGGTCCGCCCTCTTCGACCAAGGACGGGGTGACCGTGGCCAAAGAGATCGAGCTCGAGGATCCCTTCGAGAACATGGGCGCCCAGATGGTAAACGAGGTCGCAAGCAAGACCTCGGACGTGGCTGGGGACGGCACCACGACAGCGACGGTGCTCGCCCAGGCCATCTACCGCGAGGGGATGAAGAACGTCGCCGCCGGCGCCAATCCCATGGACCTGAAGCGCGGGATCGAGCAGGCCGTCGATTTTGTCGTTGGAGAGATTCACAGGCTCTCGAAACCAACCAAAGACCACCGCGAGATCGCCCAGGTCGGGACCATCAGCGCGAACAACGATCCGACCATTGGTGAGCTAATCGCTGAGTCTATGGAGAAGGTCGGCAAGGACGGCGTCATCACCGTCGAGGAGGCCAAGGGGATCGAGACCTCCCTCGACATCGTCGAGGGCATGCAGTTCGACCGCGGCTATCTCTCGCCCTACTTCGTCACAGACCCCGAACGGATGGAGGCCATCCTCGAAGAACCCTACATTCTCTTGAACGAGAAGAAAATCTCCAGCATGAAGGATTTGCTCCCCATCCTAGAGCAGATTGCGAAGATGGGCAAGCCCCTGCTGATCATCGCCGAGGACGTCGAAGGTGAGGCCCTGGCGACTCTCGTGGTCAATAAGCTTCGCGGAACCCTAGTCTGCGCGGCAGTCAAAGCGCCCGGCTTCGGCGACCGGCGCAAAGAGATCCTTAACGACATCGCCATCCTCATCGGCGGCAACGTCATCAGCGAAGACATCGGGATCAAGATGGAGAACGTTACGCTCAACGACCTGGGCCGGGCCAAGCGCGTGACCATCGATAAAGAAAACACAATCCTCGTCGAGGGCGGTGGCAAGACCCCCGAGATCGAGGGGCGCGTTCGCCAGCTAAGAATCCAGATCGAGGAGACCACAAGCGACTATGACCGGGAGAAGCTCCAAGAGCGATTGGCCAAGCTCGTCGGCGGGGTGGCCGTCATCAACGTGGGCGCCGCTACAGAGACCGAGATGAAAGAGAAGAAGGCTCGCGTCGAGGACGCCCTAAACGCTACTAGAGCGGCTGTGGAGGAAGGAATTGTCCCAGGTGGTGGGGTTGTCTTCATTCGCGCCATCAAGGCCCTTGAAAAACTAAAGCTGGAGGGTGACCAAGCCATCGGCGCCAGTATCGTCAGCCGGGCCCTCGAGGAGCCGATGCGCCAAATTGCCAACAACGCCGGCGCCGAGGGCTCAATCATCGTGGCGCACGTCAAGTCCGCCAAAAAAGTCAACGAGGGATTCGACGCCAACACCATGGAGTACGTCGACATGATTGAGGCTGGCATTATCGACCCCACAAAGGTGACCCGTTCGGCACTTCAAAACGCATCCAGCATCTCAGCCCTCATGCTCACAACCGAGGCGCTCGTGACGGATATTCCTGAGGATACTCCTCCCGCACCGGCTATGCCACCCGGCGGTGGGATGTACTAAGGTCCCTACGCCTCTGGCCTGGTTCCTCACCCATCGGCCGGCTCCCAGCTCGGGGCCGGCCGATGGTTTAATAAGCACGCTGCCCGATAGGTAAGCAGTAGTGGAAACTCCCTGTTTTCAACGGTACGCACGCATTCGGCGGCAGAGGTGGCGCGAAATCGGTCAGCCCCCCCACTCTCCCATCATCGGCGCCAAGCCACCATCGCGTAACATCCAAAAAATCAAGGCGATACCACAACACCGGATGCCCCCAAAGTGGCACGACTCTTGCTTTATCACATTTTGCAGGGTTGATGGGGAGACCGCCTGCAGTGAGGCGGGAGGAAACCGGCATTCGACGGGGCTGCCGGTGAGGCCCTGTGGCTCACAAAACGTTCCGAACTTTCCCCTTTACACGGCTCACGGTGGTGTGTTACGGTCAAGCACCTCCTGAAGATAGCCCCATTCGTGAGAGCGCTTGCTAGCGCTCAACAGTTAACATTCTGCTCGCTCGATAGCCAGGACGGCTCGCAGGAGGAAGTGCTCGATGAAGAAGATCGAGGCCATAATTAAGCCCTTCAAGTTAGACGAGGTCAAGGACCACCTCAACGAAATCGGGGTTATGGGGATCACCGTCAGCGAGGTTAAGGGTTTTGGCCGACAGAAGGGTCACACCGAGCTTTACCGAGGCGCTGAGTATGTCGTCGACTTCTTGCCCAAGGTCAAGCTGGAGATCGTTGTCCCCGACCATCTGGCCGAGGCCGTGGTCGAGTCCATCGTGAAATCAGCCCACACTGGGCGCATCGGCGACGGCAAGATCTTCGTGACCGACGTCGGGGAGACGGTCCGCATCCGAACCGGCGAACGGGGCGAGGACGCCCTATAACTTTCAGCCACGCTGTTTCCTTATCAGTACGTGAGAGATGAAAAAGGAGGGGATAGGAATGACGCCGAAAGAGGTTATTGCTTTTGCCAAAGAGAACGGCGCCAAGATGGTCGACCTGAAATTCATGGACTTCCCCGGCCTCTGGCAACACTTCTCGGTTCCGATCTCCGAGCTCTCTGAGGACGCATTTGAAGAGGGCTACGGTTTCGACGGCTCGTCCATCCGCGGCTGGCAGGCCATTCACGCCTCAGACATGCTCGCCGTGGCAGATCCAGCGACGGCCGTCATGGACCCCTTCACCAAAGAGCCGACCTTGTCGATGATATGCGACATCGTGGACCCCATCACCCGGGAGAAGTACAGCCGCGATCCTCGAAACATAGCCCAGAAGGCCGAGGCATACCTCGTCGCATCCGGAATCGGCGATGTTGCCTACTTCGGTCCAGAGGCGGAGTTCTTCATCCTGGACGACATCCGCTTCGATTGTAGAGAGCAGCACGCGTTTTATTACATCGACTCTGTGGAGGGCCGTTGGAACACGGGTCGGGAGGAGGGTCCCAACCTCGGCTACAAGCCTCAGTACAAAGAGGGCTATTTCCCCCTCTCGCCCACTGACACGCTGCAAGATATCCGGACGGAGATGTGCCTGGTGATGGAGTCGGTTGGCATGAATATAGAGGCGCAGCACCACGAGGTGGGCACGGCGGGCCAAGGTGAGATCGACATAAAGTTCGACTCGCTCAAGAAAATGGCCGACAATCTCATGTGGTACAAGTTCATCGTGAAAAACGTAGCCCTCCGAAACGGTAAGACGGCCACCTTCATGCCGAAGCCCATCTGGAACGACAACGGGACCGGCATGCACGTCCACCAGTCGATCTGGAAGGACGGCGAGCCGCTCTTCGCCGGCGACCTCTACGGGGGGCTTTCCCAGATGGCCCTCTACTACATCGGGGGCATCCTCCACCACGCCCCGGCGCTGTGTGCCTTAGTAGCCCCAACGACCAACAGCTACAAGCGGCTCGTGCCGGGCTTCGAGGCCCCGGTTAATCTCGCCTATTCGAGCCGAAACCGCTCGACGGGTGTGCGCATCCCCATGTACTCGCCCAATCCCAAGACCAAGCGCATTGAGGTGCGCTTTCCCGACCCGTCGTGCAACGGCTACCTCGCCTTCAGCGCCATGCTCATGGCCGGGCTCGACGGCATCCAAAACAAAATGGACCCGGGCGAGCCGATGGACGAAGACATCTACGAGCTCCCCCCCGAGGAGCTTGCGAAAGTGCCGAGCGTCCCTGGCTCGCTCGACGAGGCCCTCGACGCCCTGGAGGCCAACCACGAGTTTCTCCTCAAGGGCGACGTCTTTACCGAAGACGTCATCGAGACCTGGTTGGATTTCAAGCGAACGGTTGAGGTCGATGAGCTGCGGCTCAGGCCCCATCCGATAGAGTTCGCCCTCTACTACGATTGCTAGTTACAGATCAACCGGAAGGATGACCCCGCACCGCGAGCGGTGCGGGGTATTTCTTTTTGTATTTGTAAGGTGGATCAAACAGTAGAAAGCCCCGAGGTGGCGGGCGGGAGAACAGGGTCCAATGAGTGGCCTGTTTTCGTGGTACGATGCCGACCTCGGGGCCTGCAAGAAAGATGGGTGCGGCCCGCTATAGGGCCGGACCCCTCATACTGGAAAGCGTATAGTCGGATCTGACAATCACAGGTTGTAGCCACGCTCGTCGTGCAGGGAAAGATCGAGCCCCAGGGTTTCCTCCTCCTCATCGACCCGAAGGCCCACTACGGCATCCACCACCTTGAGGATGGCGTAACTGGCGATACCGCAGTAAACGATAGTGCCGGTAACGCCGAGCACCTGAATCCCCACTTGGCCCACCATGGTCATTCCTTCGCTGAGGCCCGCCCCGCCAAAGCTGGAGGATACGAAAACGCCCGTGAGAAGAGCTCCAACGATTCCGCCGATTCCATGCACACCGAAGACGTCAAGTGAGTCGTCATAACCCATCTTGCTTTTGAGAGTCGTGGAGGCCAAGAAGCATAAAACGCCGGAGGCCGCGCCGATGACCAGGGCCCCAATTGGTCCAACGAACCCGGAAGCGGGGGTGATGGCAACGAGGCCCCCAACCGCGCCGGTCACGATACCCAAGGCGGTTGGTTTGCCGTGCCTGCACCACTCCATGAACATCCAAGCCAGGGCGGCGGTAGCTGTAGCGACCTGGGTCACCACCATAGCCATTCCAGCGGTGCCGTCCGCGGCCAGCTGACTGCCGGCATTGAACCCAAACCAACCGACCCAGAGCATGCCCGCGCCGATTACCGTTAGCGGAAGGCTGTGCGGCGGCATGGGCGTGGCCGGAAAACCCTTGCGTTTGCCAAGTAAGATGGCGGCGACCAAGCCGGCGACCCCGGCATTGATGTGCACCACGGTGCCGCCAGCAAAGTCCAAGACGCCTATACTGCCCATCCATCCGCCACCCCACGCCCAGTGACAAACCGGGGCGTAGACTATGGTCACCCAGGCCGCCATGAAAAGCATCATGGCGGTAAACTTCATGCGCTCGGCGAAAGCCCCCACGATGAGCGCTGGGGTGATGATCGCGAAGGTCATCTGGAAGATCATAAAAACGCTCTCGGGGATGGTGCCGCTTAGGGCATCCACCGTCACTCCAATCAGAAATAACTTGCTAAGGCCACCGATGAAGGCGTTGAGGGCGCCGCCGTCTGTAAATGCCAAGCTATAGCCGTAGACGGTCCACAAAACCGTCATCAGTGCGGTGATAGTGAAACACTGCATTAAGACTGACAGCACGTTCTTGGAACGCACCATTCCGGCGTAGAACAGCGATAGGCCCGGAATGGTCATGAATAACACCAGGGCGGTAGAGGTAAGCATCCAGGCGGTGTCGCCCGAATCGAGTTTTGCAGCCTCATCGGCCAGTGCCAGGGCAGGCAGGGCTACGATCGCGTATGTGACCAGGGCACTCACTAATGACCAGCGTTTGCTACGGCTCATTGAGGTTCTCCCGCAAGTTGAATGGTTAATGTTGCACTCCAAGACTCCCAACTGACATCATCCGTTACAGCAAGAGTGATACCAAAGGGCTGAAGGACCTCTAATGGCTTGATAATGAAAAACTTCGGGCGCCCATATCTTCCTCTGCTGGGGCTATGGATGCTACCCAGTGGGGCAGGGTAGCTGAGGGGAAGTATATAAATGGCGGGATTCTAAAGGGTTACAGTGAGGCAGCCCGGTGATCCAGATTGCTCAAGGAATAGGCAGCAGGGTTGGAAGATCCTCGGTCCGACCGGCCGAACCGGCGCCCTTCACCAATCTTCTTTTTCAAAGTGGGAAAAGGATGGAGGCGTAGGTTTGTTTTCATTGCTTAATTGAGCAGTTACATCCAGTTATTTAAAACTCAGCATCAATATTTGCCAGAGGTATTTTTTCTTGATGCGCGTCAAGCGAAATGGTATGATATCTCTTCGACGAGTCGCCTGGCCTGCCCCTCCCGAGGCTTACAACCCCCCACAGGGTATTCGAAACCGATGATCAATCTTGAAAGTATTCCACGCCAGGGGCTCCACGGCCCACGCTTTATACTGGTTTCTCTCCTGGCTCACACCATTTTCTTCCTTGCCTTCTACCCGTCGCTGTCGTCAAACGTAATGAAGCCCAATGTTCCGGTCATGGTCCGAATTATCACCGATCTGCCGAAACCCAAGAAGGAGCAAACCCCCATCAAGACGAAAACGGCGGCCCTCAGCAACGCCGACCGACGGGCCAAGGGGCCAAAAGTATTGGAACGTGTTCGTGAGCCAAAGCATCCAAAGGTTCGAATTATGGCCAAGGCAATAAAACCCACCCGGCCCATTGTCCCTCCGCTTGAGAAGCCCCTCCCGAAGCCCGTCAAGCAGAAGCTTGAACCGCCAAAACCGAAAGAGGCGCTGACGGCAAGGCTCTCCGAGCGGCCGAGAATTTTGCCACAAGGGGTGCCAAAGCTTAGAAAACTACCCCTGTTGAGCGGGGCCGACCTCGAGCGGTACGCCAGCCTCGACCTGAATGCCGAAGAAGCGGAGGTGGTGAGTCTCGATACCCGGGATTTCCGTTACATATCCTACTTCGCCACTATCAAACGACAGATCGAGCTCGTCTGGAACTATCCTGAGGAGGCCGCCAGGACGGGAATCTTTGGTGAACTTATGCTCCGTTTTACCATTCTGCATGACGGACGACTCGAAGATGTGCGTCTGTTGCGTTCCAGCGGGTCTCGCCTCTTGGATGATGAGGCCGTTCGGGCCGTCAAGATGGCTAACCCTTATAATCCCTTCCCGAGGCGGATTACAAAGAGACGGCTCCAGATTAACGCCGTCTTCAGCTACATGCCCTCGCTGAGCGCCCTACGCTAACTTTAATCTTGAAGAGCGTAGCAAACGCCTTTATCTTATAGGTACATCCATGGCCGACCGACCGTTTGAGATTATTGGCACGACGGCCGATGTGGGGGTGCTGGCTACAGGGGCCACTTGCGAGGAAGCATTCATCCACGCAGCTGAGGGGCTCTTTAGCCTCGTCACCGATCTTGAGGCGATAGAGCCGACCCAACCCTTTTCGGTCGTGTGTGAGGGCATTAGCCTTGAAGGGCTGCTCGTCTCATGGTTGAACGAGCTCATCTACCTTCACGATGTCCACGACGTTCTCTTTCGGCGGTTTGAGATTACGGCCTTCGACCCCTCCAGAATTGAGGCCACTGCGTGGGGAGAGCCAATAGACGAAGACCGCCACACGCTGGGGACCGAGCTTAAGGCGGCGACCTATCACCTGGCACGGGTGGTCGAGGGTCCCTCAGGGTGGGAAGCCTACGTCATAGTCGACGTTTGAAGGCCGCCGGGGCGAGGTGAAAACGCAAAAAGGCTGCATTTTAGCGGAGGTCCTACCTCATGAAAATGGAAGATAGAGGTACTAAGAAGCCTTTGAAACGATTGGACCCCTACCGTTGGGAGGTCCCAATAGACTACAAGGAGGGCATGAGGGTCCCCGGTCTCATCTACGCCGACGACAAGCTCATGGCCGACATTGAAAAGGACGACTGCGTAGAACAGGTGGCAAACGCCGCCACTCTGCCGGGGATCGTCGGCCGCTCCCTTGCCATGCCAGATATTCACTTTGGCTATGGGTTGCCTATAGGGGGTGTTATAGCGACCGACCCTGACGCCGACGGGGTAATTACCCCGGGCGGCGTGGGTTTCGACATCAACTGCGGAGTACGCCTCCTGACGACCAATCTCAAACAAGAAGATGTCCAAGAGCATATGCGCCCCTTAATCGAAAGCCTCTTCCACGCGCTGCCAAGCGGCCTTGGCTCGAAAGGTAAAATCACCCTTTCGCAAAGCGACGCTAAGAAGGTAGTAACGAAAGGCTCACGCTGGGCGGTCGAGCAAGGATTCGGGACGACGGAAGACCTGGACCACACCGAAAGCGGCGGCGCGATGGAGGGGGCCGATCCTGACGCCATCTCGAAGAAGGCCTTCGACAGGGGCCGAAAGCAGCTCGGAACGCTCGGCAGTGGCAACCACTTCGCCGAGGTGCAAGTCGTCGATGAGATTTATGAGGCGGACGTGGCTAAGGCCTTCGGCCTATGGAAAGGCCAGATTACACTCATGATTCATTCCGGCTCCAGGGGCTTCGGCCACCAAGTCTGCACCGACTATCTGGTGGTTATGGAGCATGCGCTTCGAAAGTACGACATCCAACTGCCCGATAAGCAACTCGCCTGCGCGCCGTACTCCAGCCCTGAGGGCCAGGACTACCTGGGGGCAATGGTTGGGGCGGCCAATTACGCCTGGGCCAACCGCCAGGCAATGACTCATTGGGCACGGGAGGCCTTCGAGAAGGCCCTCGGCATGGGGCCGCGAGACCTCGGCATGAAGCTCCTCTACGATGTGGCTCATAACATCGTCAAGCTCGAGGAGCACACGCACGAGGGCCGGAAGCGCCCCCTCATGGTCCACCGCAAAGGGGCGACGCGGGCGTTCCCCAAGGGCCACCCCGAGGTACCCGAGGCCTACCGGCATGTGGGCCAGCCCGTCCTAATTCCCGGTGATATGGGCCGATACAGCTTCATCCTTGTCGGCACCCCCGAGGCTATGGAAGAGACCTGGGGTTCCTCGTGCCACGGCGCCGGGCGTCTCATGAGCCGCAAAGCGGCAACCCGGCTGGCCAAGGGCCGGTCAATCTTCCGTGAGATGGAGGATAAGGGCATTATTCTTCGAGCCGCGGGCCGCCGCACCGTTGTGGAGGAGATCTCGGAGGCCTACAAGGACGTGAGCGATGTGGTTCGGGTGGTCCAAGGGGCGGGTATCGCCACTACGGTTGCCAAAGTTCGGCCCTTGGGGGTGGTCAAGGGCTAAGTGCCGGTACTGGGGGTGTTCAGCCCGTGACTGAGCCCATCGCCGTCGTTGGAGCCGGTAGTTGGGGCACGACCCTGGCAATCCACCTTGCCGAGCTGGGCCGCGCCGTGACCCTATGGGTGCGTGAGCCTGAACTTGCCGAGGAGATGGCCCGGGATCGGGAAAACCGTTGGTTTTTACCAGGTTACCCCCTGCCGGAGTCCCTTACCCCGACCAACGACCTTTCGCTCGCAGGCTCTGCAACGACGGTGCTCTCGGTCGTTCCCACCTTCGGGGCGCGGGCCGTCCTTAGGGCTCTTGAGCCTCACTTACCCCCATCAACCCTGCTCATCACCGCCTCCAAGGGGATCGAACAGGATAGCCTCCAGACTGTCGGCGGAATTATGACCGAGGAGATCCCCTCCGGAAAACGACGGGCCATAGTGGCTCTATCGGGTCCGAGCTTTGCCAAGGAGGTGGCCGGCAAGCTGCCAACGGCCCTTGTGGCGGCGAGCGCAGACGCCGAGGCCGCCTCGGCCGTCCAGGCCCTCTTCAACACCTCATACTTCCGAGTCTACACGAACCGAGACATCCTGGGGGTGGAGCTCGCCGGAGCGCATAAGAACGTTGTGGCCATCGCCTGTGGGGTTTCCGACGGTTTGGAGCTGGGCTTCAATGCGAGGTCGGCTCTCATTGCTCGAGGCCTGGCCGAGATGTCCCGTCTCGGTGTCGCCATGGGGGGCGACGCCGAGACCTTCGCCGGGCTGGCGGGCCTTGGGGATCTGGTCCTGACCTGCACGGGGGCTCTGTCGCGCAACCGCTCGGTGGGCTTGAAGATCGGGCAGGGAATGTCCCTCGAGGCCATCCTTAAGGAGACCGACGAGGTCGCCGAGGGCGTGAAAACCACCCCCGCTATCGTGGCTCTGGGAGCGAAATACGCGGTCGAGCTTCCGATAGCCGAACAAGTCGCGGCCATACTCTATCGGGAAAAAGCTCCTTTAGTCGCCGTGGAGAAGCTCATGGCCCGTGACCCGAAAGTGGAAACGGACTAAGAGCGGAGGTGGCGATGGACCCAACCCGGCTCAGGGAGATGCTCCAGGCCGTGGCTCAGGGCGCGATGAGCCCTGAGGAAGCGGTGGAAACCCTCCGGAACCTCCCCTTCGAGAACCTCGGCTTCGCCCGAATCGACCATCATCGGCCCTTGAGGACCGGCTCCCCGGAGGTGGTCTACTGCGAGGGCAAGAGGCCCGAGGATGTGGAGGCTATCGTGGCCTCTCTCCTCGCAGGGGGCTCAACGGTGCTGGCCACGAGGGTGGATGAAACCCTGGCCGAACGCCTGAAAGCCATGGACACTTGTGCAGAGCACAATTCGCTGGCCCGTACCGTCGTCATCCAACGAGAGGCGGTGGTTCCCACCCTCGGGAAAGTCCTCGTCGTTACCGCCGGCACCTCGGATATTCCCGTGGCAGAGGAAGCCGCAGTAACTGCACAAGTTTTGGGCAGCCGGACAGAGCGTCTCTACGACGTCGGTGTGGCGGGGATTCACCGACTCCTGGATGCGCGGGAGAGCCTTGATGAGGCCCGAGTCATCGTCGTAGTGGCCGGAATGGACGGCGCGCTGCCTAGCGTCATCGGGGGCCTGGTTGATGCGCCGGTCATCGCTGTGCCGACCTCGGTCGGTTATGGGGCGAGCTTCGGTGGCCTGGCTGCCCTGCTCACCATGCTCAATACCTGCGCGCCGGGGGTCGCCGTAGTTAACATCGATAACGGTTTCGGCGCCGGGACTATGGCCCACTCAATAAACCGCTTGGGAGAAAAGCCACAGCATTCGGGGGGAGACGAGTGACTATCGCCTACTGCGACTGTTTCAGCGGGGTGGCCGGGGACATGTTCCTCGGAGCCCTTCTCGATGCGGGCCTGCCAGCGGATACGCTCCGGGCCGACCTCGAGACCTTGGGCGTGGGCGGATGGCGTCTGGAGGTGACCGAGGTCGAGCGTTGCGGAATAGGCTGCACCTTGGCCACAGTGGAAATTACCGCCGACGAGCAGTCTCACCGCCGCTTGTCTGACATTTTGTCCATTGTCGATGGGGCCGACCTCCCCGAGGAGGTCCGGGCGGGAGCGGCCCACGTCTTCACCCGCCTGGCTGAAGCCGAAGCCCGAGTCCATCGCTGCCCGGTGGATGAGGTCCGCTTCCACGAGGTTGGGGCCATTGACGCGATCGTAGACGTGGTCGGCACCGTCGCAGGCTTCCACCGGTTAGGTGTTGATGAGATTATCGCCTCGCCGGTAAACACCGGCAGCGGCACAGTTAAGGCCGCCCACGGCACCTTGCCCGTCCCCGGACCCGCCACAATAGAGCTCCTTGCCGGATTTTCTTGTTACGCCGAGGGGCCGCCCCTCGAGCTGGCCACCCCAACCGGCGCCGCCCTGCTCACAACGCTCGCCTCCTCATCCGGCCTCATGCCCCCTATGGTGCCGCAGGCCGTGGGCTACGGCGCAGGCCAGGCCGATGTGGCCGAGCGGCCAAACGCCCTTCGTATAATTCTCGGAGAACGCGACCCGCTTGCCGCCGGCGAGACGGTCGTTGTGTTGGAAACTCACATCGACGACTGCTCCCCCGAGGTGTTCGACCACCTCATGAACCGGTGCTTCGCCGCCGGGGCGCTCGATGTGGGCTTAACGCCCATTCAGATGAAGAAGAACCGCCCGGGAGTGGCCCTGACGGCCGTCACCCCGCCGGAGGCAGCCGAGGCGGTCACCGACGTCCTTTTTGCCGAGACCACAACGTTCGGCATCCGTCGGACCACAACCAGGCGGATCGTGTTGGATCGAGAGCTTCTCACGGTCGAGACCCCCTGGGGGCCGGTGGCCGTCAAAGTCGGACGGCGGGCCGGCCGCCTCCTAAATGTGGCGCCGGAATACGAGGATTGCCGCCGGATTGCGGAAGACAAGGACCTAGCCCTACGAACCGTCCAGCGCGTCGCCGAAACGGAGGCCTGGAATACCGTATTCGGAAAATCGCGGAAAAAGTAACCCAAGATGTGGAAAACTAATCCACAGCCCTCCTGTCACAGGACCCCGCGAAACGGATTCCATTACGATAGGGTTTAAAACAGCATCTTAAAAGAGCCCTGAGGAGGGGTTCATCCCTGCTCCACGTAGGGATTCCGAGAGCCATTTAAGACATCCCATAACGAAATGGTGGGGCCTATCCACCGACCATATTCGCCGTAAATCACACATATCTAAGGCCCTAAGCGAGGAGGGCGACGGAGGCCTCGATTCTCCCAGCCAGAAAAACCAAAAGACGTTTAAAATAATGCAGTCCTTTTGCATTTTTCGCTTGACAAAGGCCACAGGGTTTTTATAATCTACGTTACAAGCACTAGCAGCATGCGCACCATTCACTGAATTACCACAGATTTTCCTCAGCCGACGTTTCCAGGCCAAGCAAGGTCTGGAGAGTCTATATCGTGTTGACGGCGTTCCCGGTTCGTCGTAGGACTGAATCATAATGGTCAAACGGGAAAGGAGCCGGTATGTCGTCCAGTCCGTCAACAACGCTCTGGATATTTTGGAAAACCTGGCTGGTCCCGATGACGAGCTAGGAGTTACAGAGCTTGCTAAGCGTCAGGGTCTTAACAAAAACAATATATTACGGCTGCTAGGGACCCTGGAGGCCAAAGGTTACGTAGAGCAGAATAAACTGACGGGAAACTATCGCCTGGGATTGAGGATTTTTGAGCTTGGTCAGAACTTCGTTGCCCATCTCAAGCTTATTCAAGAGGCCCGGCCCATATTGGAGAAAATCGTTGCCGCCTGTAACGAATCTGCATACCTGGCGCTCTTGCAGAACGGCGATGTGGTCTACCTCGACGGGGTCGAAACCACACAGGCCGTCCGTATTGCTCCACGAATCGGGCGGCGCCTCAAGGCATATTGTACCGCCGTCGGAAAAGCCCAGCTTGCCTACCAGGAGCCGGAGAAGTTCGAAGAGCTGTATGGCGACGAACCATTGCATCCCTACACGGAAACCACAATTACGGACATGGGAGCCTTAAAAGCCCATCTAAAGGATGTGGCAGAGCAGGGGTGCGCTGTAGACAGAGAGGAATTTGAAAACAACGTGAGTTGTGTAGCGGTACCCATCAGAGACTACACCCAGCAGGTGGTGGCGGGCATCAGCATCGCCGGACCCTCGTCCCGGATGCCTGACGAGAGGATTGAAACTGAGCTCATAGGCATCATGAAGGATGCTGGGGACGAGCTCTCCCGCCGGTTGGGTTATGGTATCGCCGTCTCGTTAAGTGGCGGCGAGAGGTAAAAACATTGCTTGGACCTAAGAGAGGCGGTGGCACGACTCATACCTTTCATACCTTTCATACCATAAAGAGGAGTGCCGCCTTAACCAATCCACAAACCTCGGAGAGAAAGGGGGGGAGGAAGTCAAGCAGTCGTTTGATAAAGGAAAGAGAGGAGTTACTCATCTAATGCGCGTTATTAAGGTAACGCAACGCAATATAAGGAGGGAGTAGCTGAATGGCAGATACTTATCCAGCATATGAACAAACGGACCGTGACGATATCTGTCTCTGGCCGCTTTCGCCCATCGAAGACTTCGAAACGGCGTATGCGGGCTCAACGGAGGCGGAAATCAACTGGTCCAGGTTCCTTGAGGACCACGTGCACCCCAAAGACGACCCTGGCAAGGCCATGGCTCTCGAGCGTGTGCGGGTGCTTGACTGCGGAATCAAAAGCATGCAGACCCGATGGTTCAGCTCTATGCTCTCCGAGCTGGGCGCCGAGACCATCATGGTGGAGCCCCCCGGTGGGGACCCGGCCCGTCGGTACGTGCCCTTCGGACGCAAGAAGTGGTACTTCAAAGACAAGAGGTCGGGTGAGGAGTGTGGTCCTCACTTCCTCCACGAGTGTCGAAACAAGCAGTCCATCACGCTGAACTTTGAGACGGAAGAGGGCCGCGAGATTTTTAAGAAGCTGGCCGTCCATGCCGACGTGGTTGTTGAGAACTATCCTCCGGGACAGTTCGACGAATGGGGCATCGGCTACCGCCAGCTCTCCAAGATCAACCCGCGGCTCATTTACGTCTGGCTCGGCCAGCGCGGCCAGTGGGGTCCGAAGAAGGACACGCCCTGGATGCTGGAGCCCACCGGCCAGGCGGCCAGCGGATTCCAGTGGGGCACGGGCGCCCCGAAGGCCTTCGGCGGCCACCCGACCCGCAGCGGCATGATGGCCATGGACCACGTATCCGGCACGGGAGCGGCGATGAACGCGATCGCAGCCCTCCTGCACCGCGACACGCTCTCGGGCAAGGGTCAGTTCATCGAGAACACTGCCGCCAACGGCAACATCCGGATCATCGACTATCAGTGGGTCTGGTACGGCTACGATGGCTCCATCCGTCCCCGTTTCGGTAACTGGGACCTCGCCATCAACATCTACGCCGTCAACCCGGTGAAAGATGGTCTCTTGATGGTCGGCGGCGGTCACGACCGCCTCTGGTACCGCATCTGGAAGACCGTAGGCAAGCTCCGGCCGGAGCTTGAAGAGATGATGGTCGATGACGAGAATATGCGGGTGGTTATCGACCGGCTTCCCTACTACTCCCAGGTCAAAACCTACACGCTGCTCAGTGAGTGGGGCAAGGACCTGACCCGGATGGAGAGTGAGGGAGCGCTCTTGGAGGAAGAAGTGGCCTCCGGCGGTGTGCTATTCACCGACGAGGTCGCCGAGTACAAGCACTTCAAGTACCGCGTTCACGTGGCCATGGTCGATACCGAGCACTACGGTCCGGTCCTTTACGGTACGAGCCCATTGCAGTCCCACCGCACGCCCGCTAGGGTGCGATTCCTGGGACGGCCTGTCGGCTACGACAACGATGATGTCTACCGCAGGCTGGTTGGGCTCACCCGTGACGATATGATCTCGCTTCGCGAGAACAACGTAATATAGAAAGGGAGGTGAAATACGTGTCCGTAGATCTCGACGCACTGTCATTTGAAGACTACTGTCGGACGATATTCGACCCTAAGGGCGCCTGGGCAAAGCCCGAAGCGCTGAAAGGCTACCGGGTCATGTCGCCGACGCAGTACATTCTCGGCCCCAGCTCGTGCGCCTACCTCGCCGAGCTTGGAGCCGAGGTAATCAAGATTGAGATGCCCCGCCTTGGCGAGCCCATGCGGCATACGACTCCGTACAACGAGCCCTACCTCTTCCCCGTCTCCCGATGGGTGCCAGACCGCGGGCTCGGCTTGGGCGTAACCTCGGCCAATGTCAACAAGTACTTCATCTCGCTCGACATGCGCAAAGACGAGGCGAAGACCATCATGCACTCGTTGATGCGCAAGACAGACATCATGCTGTGGAACTACCGGCCGGGCACCTTCCACCGCTGGGGTTTCGGCTACGACGCCGCCAAGGAAGTCAACCCACGCCTAGTCCAGGTGTGGCAGGGCGGTTTCGGTGGCTGGGGCCAGGGACGGAAGCGAGCCAGCTACGACATCCTGGGGCAGGCCCAGGGAGGGGCCTTCTCCATCACCGGATTTCCCTCGCCGAGGGGGGCCCCAGAGGGCGGCGCAGGCATTGGGAATCCTTCCAAGCACTGCATCTGGCTGGCTGACTTCTGGGGAGGCCAGTACGGGGCCACCGGCTCCTTGGCGGCGCTTTACTGGCGCGAGACCCAGTCCAACCAGGGTAACTACTTCGAGTACTCCCAGGTCCACGGCGTATCGCGAGTGATGGAGTACGCCCTGCCGCTTTGGGGTCGCTTCGGCGTCATCCGCCAGCGCTGGGGTAACTACGACACCCAGCTCTGCGTCCACGGGACTATCATGTGCGGCAAGAGCTCCTACCCCGACTCGGACAATCCACAGGAGCTGGAGAACGGTTACATCTTCATCTCGGCCTACGAAAACGAAGACTTCGCGAAGCTCTGCAAAGTCATAGGCAGAGACGACCTGGCCACGGCGTACCCGACGCACGACGACCGGGTAAATGCTGAGAATCAGTACAAGATCTATCCCGAGGTCGAAGCGTGGGCCTCAGACAAGACCAAGGAAGAAGCCGAGGCCATCCTGATAGAGGCCGGGATCAACTGCCAGCCCGTTTGGAACAGCAAGGAGGTGGCCAACCAAGAGCACTACCTACAACGGGGTGAGATTATCTGGTTGGATGATCCAAGCTTTGGAGAGCTGTGCCACCAGGGCACCCTCGCCCATATGTCCGAAACCCCCCGCCGGATTAAGTGGGAGATGAAGCCGGTGGGAGCGGACAACGAGTACATCTACCAGAAGGTGCTGGGCTTCTCCATGGGGTACATTCGCGATCTGGAGGAGCAGATGATCATCTGAGGAAGACCTCTACGTTCAAGGGACGGAATAGGTGGCTCACGCCACCTATTCCGCGCCCTCCGTAACAGTTATCGAGAGGAGGAACGCTGAGTGACGACAAGAAACCAGTCGACGATCGAATGTGAATGTGGAGTCAGGAACTACCTGGACCCATACACCTTCTTGTTCTTCGTAGGCAACGTCTCCTGCGCGGGATGCGACAAGGTGTATTACATTGAGAAGGAAAACGGTCAGATGACCGTGGGGCCGGAGGATGCCCGCGAGGGCGTGCAAACCAACCTCCCGGGGTTCGCCGAGACGATCGCCGAGGGGACGTACATCACGGAGAAAGGCAAGGTGGCTCCCCCGGTGCTGGCACGAGCCGGTTTCGACGGCGTCTGCCGCGAGCTCACAACGAACGTCAGAGGCAACCTGCAGGCCGGTAAGCCTCTTACGCCGGAAGAGCTGACGGGTTCCATCTGGACGGAGATTTTCAACGCCAAGAAGCTAGGCAACGTCATGTGCTAACGCCCCGCGTGCCTCGATGAGGCACATTACGGGTGTCGACCGAAAGGAGGACTAACATAAATGGGCATTGAACTATGCCAAACCTGTGCGCACTACGAAGAGGCTGCGTTTGCTGACATTATCCCACACATCCACGGGTATTGCTTCAAGCTGGAATGGCCCTTCTCGCTCGCCATCTTCAAGGCGGAGCAAGCCGGGGCTTTTACCGCGCCTAGTAGTTGCGACGTGAGGGAAGAGATCGTCTCATAGTTGGCTGAGTCGTAAGGCAACAGAAGTAGCGATAAGCCTCCTATGCCTGGAGGCGGGGGCAGGTAAGACTTGCCCCCGCCTCCAAAGGGCAAGGTACACCGGACGGCGGGCGGTGAGGGGCAATATCACCTTATTGCCTGCCGTCTTGTGCTGTTAGAGGGCATCTCATCTGCAGTTGCCGGAGGCCGAAGGGCAATTATGTCCAAACCCAAACATCCGAGTTCTAGGCTGTTTTGCGTGGACGAACGCCTTGAGCGCCACGAGGTTGAAGAAGCTCTTAGCCTGGTCTGGGAGCAAATCTACCTGGTCGAGTATGACTACCTCTTTGAAGGGTTTCGTGGAGTTCACATGAACGAGGAGGGGACGAAGATTTTTGTCACCTTCCAACTGGGCTCCGGGGGTCTCGACAATGCCGCCATGGCAACTCTCAATCGAGATACAAATATGGTCGATTTCTCCGCGCCCCCCAAGGAATTTATGGAGAAAGAGATAGCAAATCTGGAGCAAGCCCTGGGGGTGGATTTCCACGAGCTAGAAGGGGAGGACCTGGCCGATCGGCTCCGTCAAGTCGAGGACTTATCGTATTGAGGACGCTATTTAACCATTCGACCGGCCTAAAGACAATCTATTGAGAGTTCTAGGACAGGAGAAGCATTAATAATTAATAGCGGTACGGTAGACAATTTCTACCTACCGGACACACAAAACACAGGCAGAGCCGTGACGGTGTTGTCGGTAATCCGAAAAACGAATGTGGAGGATTTCAGGCTATGCGATTTGAAAAGGTGAAGTTTTTCTACAGCACTCAGGATGAGGTTGGGGAGACCTATCCGTGTGACAACGACAAGGCCCTCGAGCAGCTCAAAGATCTTGAGGGCAAAGGGGTGGAGGTCGAGATCGTCGACATAGCCTCCGGAGTGGACGTCTTCAGGGATTATCACGCGGCCTGTAACTCTCCGCCCATGGACAAGCGGGCCATCTTTGGTGCAAAGGGAGGCCTGGAGGAAAACTTCGGCAAGGACGTCCCCGCTCTGAGCGGCTTTTACAAAGGCGACGACAAAAAGCCCTCGGAGGTCTTTCCGCGGACCGACAAGGTATTAGCAAAGATGCTCCTAGTCAACGAAGCGATCGACTTGATTATCTCCGACGGGCTTCCCGAGTAGGAAGAGTTCCAGGTCGGGGCGGCCTTTAAAAGCGCGTGCCGCTCCACCTCTCCCCCTAAAGAGGAGGAGGACTGAGATGGCAAAAATTCGTGAGGACTGCCTGCCCCCCCCGGACCTTCTGCCGGATTACCTTATACCTGCCGAGTATGAGAACCTTCCCGACGAGATCAACCTCACCGAAGAGATGCTGGACATCCACATCAAGGAGGGACGGGGCGACAACGTTGCGATTAAGTTCATGGACAAAAGCTGGACCTACCAGCAGGTCTACGAATCCGTAAACAGCCTGGGCAACAGCCTGAAGGAGCTGGGGGTGGAATCCCTCGACCGGATTGCGCTCAGGATGACAAACGGCCCGGCGGCGATAATCGCGAACTTCGCCATTATGAAGATCGGCGCCGTGCCGATTACAATGAGCCCTCTATGGTCGAAAGACGAGATATCCTTCGCCGCAAACAACGCCGAGGCGGTTGGCCTGTTCAGCACCGCCCCCATACTCCCCGAGGTGGAAAAGGCCCGAGAGGCCATGGAGTTCACCAAGCACATTATCATCTCGGGTGGTGATGCGGAGGAGCTTGAAGGCAAGGGCCTGCTCTCTTTTGAGAAGCTCGTGGGGGCGGGAAGCCCCGAGCTCGAGCCGACCAAGATGAAGAAGGACGACCTCGCTTTAATCCTCTACACTTCCGGCACGACGGGTCCCCCCAAGGGCTGCTGCCACTTCGTGGGCCAGACCCTCATTGAGACGGACATCGTGGGCAAGCACGTCTGGAAGCTCACCCCGGAGGATACCCTGGGCGGTGGCGCACCCGTCTCCTTCGCCGCCGGCTACGGCACATTCGCTCTCATCCCATTTCGCTTCGGCTCAGCCGTGAGCCTCATTCCAAGGTTCGAGCCCCAGGAGATGCTCAGTCTCGTCCCAAAGCACCAGATTACAGTCTTCACGGGTCTGCCGACGGCCTACAGGGTCCTCCTGGCCCAGAAGAACTTCTCGGATTTCGACTTCTCCAGCGTCCGGATGTACACCACCGGGGGCGACTCTCTGACCCCGGCGACGTTCGATGCCTGGAAGGCGAAGACAGGTCACGAGATTTACGAGGGGCTCGGCGCCACAGAGATGATCCACCTGGTGACTTCCAACGCCGTCGCTCCAGAGCCGAACTCCTCCTCGATTGGATGGAAACTGCCCGGCTTCGACATCCGGGTCCTCAATGAAGAGGGCGAGGAGTGTCCGCCCCAGGAGGTCGGCTCGCTGGCCATCAAAGGGCCCACGGGCATCTGTTACTGGAAGCCGTACGTAGACGACGAGCGGTTGCTTGAGAACCAGAAGTCGGCGGTCCGAAACGGCTGGAACATCCTAGGCGACGCCGTCTACCGCGATGATGAGGGCTACATCTTCTTCGTCTCCCGCGAGGGCGACATGATTAAGTCCTCGGGCTACCGCATCGGGCCCGCCGAGGTGGAAGAGGCCCTCCTTTTGCATCCGGCGGTGGCCGACTCCTGTGTCATCGGCTCGCCCGACCCCGTTCGGGGTGAGAACACCGTCGCCTACTGCGTCCTGGCGGAGGGCTCTGAGGAAAGCGATGAGCTCAAAAAGGAGATTGTCGATTCCTGCCGGGACCACGTCGCCGTCTACAAGCTCCCGCGCGAGCTCCACTTCGTGGAGAGCCTCCCGAAGACGCCGACGGGCAAGCTGCTTCGAAGAATCGTCAGGGAGTGGGAAAAGGAACGCGTGGGTAATTGAGCTCCATCTATACCCTCTAGGGCGACTGGGGCTCCTGCTCCGCGGAGGGCAGGGGCCCCTTTCTCTTACGAAGAGCTTGAGGGGCGGCCGCCATGGAGATTGAACGCGTCAACGACTGCCGAGCTTCCGACGGTGCGGCGGTCCCTGCCTACCTCATCCTTCCCGAAGTCCCCACGAGGGGAGCGGCCGTCGTCGCTCACGGCTACGCCTCGTCCAAAGAGGCCGTTATAGGGCTGGGGGTCAAGGTGGCCGAAGACGGCTGGGCCGCCTTGGTTATCGATCTCAGAGGACACGGCGAGCACCCAGCTCCCTTGGGCGAGGAGATCTTAGGCGACATCAACGGCGCCGTGGGATACTGCCGAGAGCGATGGCCGGGGCTCCCGGTAGCCGTCATCGGCCACTCCCTGGCCGGGCGGCTCGCATTGATGAGCGAGGCCGACCTGCTGGTGGCCATCTCGCCGGCGGTCCCCTCAAAGCCCTCGCTGGAGGGCCGGGAGGTCTTGACGAAGCTCTCCTCCACAAAAGTCAACCAGGCCTCTCCCGAGGCCGTACTTATGCTTCTCCAGGCTCTGGGCCCCGTGCCGGACAGGCAGGTGCCAACTCTCCTGCTTCGCGGGGCGGGAGACATCCCCTCACTAATTGAAGGCATCGACGCCGTCGCCGGGGAGCTCAGCCAGGCGGAGCTCGTCGAAGTGAGTCTCCATCAACTCCCCGATGTGATGCTAGAGGGAGATATCGCGGCCTACCTGGCCCGATGGTTGAACCACGGGGAGCTGCCCGTCAATCCCGAGGTCTCTGCCAAGCTAACCCGGTGGCTGAGCGGGCAGGCTCCTTTGGGGGAGCCTTGATTTCCCGCCCTCGGTGCGTTAGACTCCCCGGACCTTCAACTAGGAGATAATTTTCTACGATGAGTGATAGCCTCGATGGCGCCGTTGATGCTTTGGCCCGTGCCGGGCGGGCCTTCATGATAGGCCGATGGGCCGATGCCCTGGAGGCCTACCAGGAGGCCATCTCGCTCGATGACAAATCCGCCGAGACCCGGGCGCAGGCGGGACGCTGCCGGCTTCGGCTAGGGCGCGCGAGTGAGGCGGCGGACGACCTGGAGGCGGCAATTGCCGTGGCCGAGAATCCCGAGGTATCGTGGTGGGTTGAGCTTGGGGACGCCTACTTACAGAATGGCGACGAAGACCGAGCGGCAGCGAACTTCCAGGCGGCGCTTGAACGCGATCCCAATCGAGCCGAAGCTTTCGCCGGGATGGGCGTGCTGTACATCCGTAACCGAGCCTACCAGATGGCCAAGACCGCCCTGGAGCGGGCCGTGGAACTCGGGCCGCTCGAGCCAAGCCTCGCCGGCGCCCGAAACAACCTGGCTATCGTTTACTGCTACTTTGGTGATTACAAACGGGCGGCCGATGAACTGGATGCCGCAAGCAACTTGGGCTTTCCGGTCGATCCTTCCTTCCGCGAGAAGCTGGCCAAACAGATTATTGGTCAACGCCAAGCCCACCAGGAGGAGCCGTCATGACCGAGAGGACCGAAAGCGGGCGCTTAACCGAGGAGTTCCTTAGCCGCCTGGAACAAAACAAGGAGGAACTGCCGGTGATTCTCCTCGACTTGGCCGTCTTACAACGGAACCTCATCCATGAGGTACCGGAGCCAACCGAAAAGGAGATACATGGGCTTATCGACTCAATCCGAGAGAAGTTCGGGGGCTCCGAGGCTGGAGAGACGACGCTCGTCGAGACCTGCGGCCACGAGGGCGCTCTGTGTGGAGTATGTCCGTTCGGGGCGTTCATTCCACCGGAGATGGGTTTCTCCTCCCAACGCCAGCCCATTTGTCTGCCTTGGATCAGCGTCGCTCAAACGGACCTGCCCACTCAGGACTAACCGAAAATCTTATGGCCGGAAAGCTCAACGAAGATAAAGACTTCCAGGCTGCCAATGAAGCCTTCGAGAAGGGTCGATTCGCCGAGGCGATGGAGCTCCTCAGCAAGGTATCCGAGCGGTATCCTGATGAGCCGGAGCTTCGTGAGCGGCTGGGTCTTTTCGAGTTTGAACGCGCCATGAAGCGCATGGAGGACGACACTTCCACCTCTGCCGACTGGCGGGGGGTCATCGAAAGCTTAGAGACAACGATGGAGGTCGGAGGCAACCCCAAGATTGCCAACAGCCTTGCCGTCGCCCACCATAACCTCGGGGTCTGCTTAAACCAGCAGGAGTCCTTCGCCGAGGCCAAGGAACACTTCAAACGGGCGCTGGCCATCGACCCTGAGCTGACCGACGCCTCCATCAGCCTGGCCATCAACTACGCCGACCAAGGGGAGCTCGAGACAGCCGAGGAGCACCTGCGGGAGGTCGTTGACCGCTCCCCCAGCCTTCTTCAGGCCCGACAGGCCCTGGGGTTGATCTTAAGCACCCAGGGTAAAGAAGCCGAAGCGGTGGAGGAATTCAAGAGAGCACAGCCCCCGGACCGGGACGACGCAACCGTCCACTACAACCGGGGGGTATCGCATGCTAACCAGGGCGAGACTGAGGAGGCCGAAGAGGCCTTTCGCCAAGCCTTAGAATTCAACCCCGAATTTGTCCCGGCCCTTTACAACCTAGGGCTCATTTTGCGCGAGGGAGGCAACTATTCCGGGGCTGAGCGTTGTTTCGAGGAGGTAACTCGAATCGACCCTGACACGCCAAGCAGCTACTTTTGTCTGGCGACCCTCTACGAACGGCGCGACCGTGATCTCGCAATCCCCATATGGGAAAGGTATCTGGAAATGGCAGGGAAGCTACCGAGCGAGGCCGAGATGGTGGCCAAAGTGACCCTCCATCTAACGTCGTTGAAGAAGAAAAAGGCCGAAGAGGATACGTAAGGGAGCGGAATCTCGTAAGCGAAGGGACGCCAAACGATGGCGCCGACCATAAGAAAAGAAGCTTTACAACTGCCCGATTTTCGCTTTGAAGGCCTCGACCTCCAGGGCCTCGTCTTTTCGGCCGAGCCCCAGCAAACAGAAGCCCATCCCGATGGAGGCCTCCTCGAGGTCCGGGTTGGCCGCAACAATTTTCTGTAAGATTTCCAAGGCTTCTTCAAACCGGCCGAGTTCCGTAAGCGACAGAGCTTTGGAGAGCAGGGCCGCCGAGTGGTTGGGATTCATCGTCAAGACCAAGTCAAAGTATTCCACGGCCTCATCAAGTCGCCCGTGATCGGCCAGAGCAGCGGCTAGCTTGACCCAACCCTCCTCCTCCCGCCGCGTCTTATCTTCTACAAAGTGCTTCACCGTCTCCTTGTAAGCGTTCTTGACATGCTCGCCCCCGTCGTCCAGGGTCGGCAAGAAGTGACCGGGGAATAGATTCTTCACCGGGTAGCCCAGAAGCTTCTTAAGCGACTCTACAAGGTCTTTGATATCTCCAAACTTGTTATCAGGAGCGCTCAAGTAGCTCGTCTCGTGTGTTGAGGGAAAGACGATGTCTTGGCTGAAGAGACTCTGGCTCGCCCGATCGTACAGACATATCCCGCCGATCATGTGGCCCGGGGTGTGGATGACTTCCAAGGTGCGCGGGCCGACCTCAATCACGTCGCCGTCGGATACCGGGATGACCTGATCCTCTCGCCCAGCCTCTTTGGTCATCTTCGAGAAACTGAGCCCCCCCATGTAGGTATATCCGAGGGCCTCGGGGTGCATATAGACCTTCGGGTTGGAAATCGCCAGCAAAATTGAGAGCCCCGTCGTGTGGTCGAAGTGAGGGTGGGTGATAATGATTTTTTCCACATGGGCGACAGGGAAGTGTTCGTTGATGTACCAGGCGAGCTCGGAGATATTGCCCGTATCGATGACGACGCGGCCCTCATCGAGGACGTAAACGTTGCACGTCTCCGAATCCTCTTGTTGAGGAGTGGAGCCTTCGATAAACCAGATATCAGCGAAGGAGGGGTCGAGGATCTTCAGAGAGAACATCTCCTGAATGGGCCCGCCCATAGTTCACCTCCCTGATTAGTTGCGGGACAAAAACTGCCCGCATCTTATTACACTAAGACACGCTGTCAAGCATATCAACTTGTCAGGCAACGCGTCAGCGCGAGGGGCACCTCGTCGATGGTCCTCACGTAGGCGAACATGCCCCTGCCTTCTTTGGCCAGCACCTCGATGCGGCTGCCGTAGCGGGTCTGGTGGAACCGGCCGTCGCTGGCGTAGAAGTCTTGGTAAGCGTGGGGGTCTTCCAGCCCAATGACATGTAAGCGATCGAAGAGCCGGGCCATCTGGAGGGGATCGCCCCCGTAAGTCCAGTCGCCGTCAGTCAGCAGGATACCGATCTTATGATCATAGGAGCGCACCTCTCCGAGGGCCAGCTGGAGAGCCTCTCGGATGTTGGTGTAACCTCGGGCATCGAGCGAGAGCACCTCCTCGGCCACCACAGTGGGTGCAACGGTTTGGGTGATCCGTTTCAGGAGGGTCGCCCTCGTTGCAAATGCCACCACTCCGTAGTTCTCCTTGAAGTGGAGCGCAATGGTGGCCGCCGTCAGCGCTGCGATAGACACCTTGATCCCCTGCATGCTGGAGGAATGGTCGAGGATGACAACACACCCTTTCCGCTCAGGCTTTCGGGCCAGCACGACGAGGTTGTCCTCAATGCTCTCGGTGGGCCGCTCCACAATGCGCTCCAAAGTCTTGTCGATCTCAATCTCGTCACTGGCCAGGTAGTCTGCAACAGCCTCAAGGTTGCCGCTCTTCACACCCAAGCTGGCAATCTTCGTGGCAATCTTAATGATGAGGCGGCTGGCGTACCGCTTCGCCGCCTCCTTCAGCTCTTCGTCCAATTTATCCTTGATGTAGCTGTACATCTCCAGCACGTCCGGGCTCGCCAAAATCCGAGCTGCGATTTCCGGGTGCTGGTTGAGGAAGCGGGAGACCTCCTCAGGGTTATCCTTGGCCCGCTTCTTAAGCTCATCGGCGAGGTCCTTCTCATCCACAGGGACCTCAATCTCGCGCTTCTGCCCCATAGGATCGCTTTTAGGTAGGCTGTCGTCTACCTCAACATCATCCCTGAACCCCTCCTCCTCGCCCTTATCTTCGTCTAGCCGAAAGGCGGCGCCGAAGGCGAACGACTTCTCTAGGCCTTCCAATTCCAAGGACATTAGCACCTGGTCGAGGATATCGTTCAGCACCTCCTCGGGCATGCGCGTACAGGCGTCCGAGAGCCAGACCTTGCTGGAGAGCCCCATGAGCATGGCCTCCTCCATCCTCTCGATGTAAGAGAGGTCCGAGAGGAGGCCGAGGCCGTGGAAGAGCGTCACCATGTCGATGGCTCCCCGGATGCTCGCGCCCTGCCTGATCTCCTTGTGCCGGCGGGTGGCGCGCACCAGATGGACGGCAACGAGGTTGATGGTCTCGTCGGCGTCACCCACGCTGCGGCTCAAGACCTCAAGTTCCTCCTCCTGGCTTTGGTAGTCCATCCTAAGGCAACAGAACCGATCGTATAGGGCCCGGCTGATTCGGACGGTCCCGACGTCATCGAGCGTGTTGTGGGCGCAGATTACGCGAAAGTCGGGGTCAGCGAAGATGGTGCCGTAGCGGGGGATGGTGAGCTCACCTTCCTCAACGGCCGTTATGAGCACGTTGGCTGTGTCGGGCGGCACCCGGTTAAACTCCTCGATGAAGAGAAAGCCACCCCGCATCGCATGCATGAGGGGGCCCTCATTGAAGTGGTCCGGGTGGTAGGTGTCTTTCATTACGTGGGCGGGGTTGAAGTGGCCGATGAGCTTGGAAGGGGTCAAATCACCGCTCCCAGCAACGTAGTAGAGGGGCAGGCCCACTGCCTCGGTGATGGCCCTGAGGATGGTCGATTTGGTGGTGCCTGGCGGACCCTCGAGGATTATGTGCTTGCCCGCTGCCAGGGTGGCCAAGATAGTCTCGATCTCGTGATCCCGCCCGACAATCTGAGCCGCTATGGTGGGCAGATGACGCAGGTAGTGCCCGTTTCCTTGGGACATGGGTACCTCTGGGAGATGGGGCAATAGTGGTGCGCTTATCAAAACGGGTAAAGACCCCAGTTTTTTAAGAACTTACACGCAATACGGAGGAAAGTCAACGGGGAAAACGCCCGGCGGCGCCCGTCTTAAATATCCCGGGGGTCGATGAAAAAGGGCCCTTGAGTAGGCAGGCTACCCCGGATGGCCACTCCGAAGAGGTCCATCTCGACGGCGAAGGCCGCCTTCGGCACCACCAGGGAAGCCATGGGGCCGGCGGAGTCCATGGGCATCCACAAGGTGGTTGCGCTCTGCTCCCCCGCGTGCTTGTCCGCCAGGTAGGTGAGCAGAGCCGCCGTAATCGCCGGTAGGTCCTCCAGGCTACGCCATACCAACGGCAGGGGGTAGTAGAGACGGAAGGGTTCGCCTCCGCCGAGGCGCGCCCGAAGGGAAGGTGACAATCGCCGGTCGATCTCTTCTGGCAGGCGGACGAAGGTAATGGACATTATTCGGGAGTAATCCCACAGGGCCGCCGCTCCGATTGGCGCCCCCTCGTCGAGTACGACGAGCCGGTCGTCGGGTGGGACTTCCAAGCGTTCGGCGACCAATCTCTCAATGCCTCCAGCCTCAATGGGCAGGGCGAGGGACCACCCAGCCGTACAGGCCTTCCATCGCTCGGCGAGCCACGGCATATCCTCGGCGGCGAGCGGGCGGACCTCGATGCCTGTCGGCAGGGCCGGGAGGTCCTCGGGGACAAGGACCGGCAGGGTTACCTTTCCGAGAGAGGTGTAAACTCCCCGATTGCGAACGAAGCTTAGGGAGGGCTCGTTGCCCTTGAGAACCATGAGGTAGGCAAAGGCGGGGGCAGCCTTGATAAGTCGGTCGCGCAAGGCGTCACCGATGGCCCGGCCGACCCCCCGGCGGCGCCAGTCGGGGTGAACACGAAGGTCCATCAGGTAGGCCGCCTCTACGGGCCGTCCCCCCACAAGGAGGGTCTTCAGCGCCATGCTCCCAGTTCCGACGGGGGCGCCGTCGGGAGCCTCGGCCACCAGGGCCGTCCACCGCTCGTAGACCTTATGGCGGGCGAAGAAGTCTGGGGCGCGGTCGAAGGCGAGAGTCATGGCTTCGCCCATTGTGCACTGGTGGTCGAGGGCGATGAGGGCGTCATTGTCTGCGGCTGTGGCCTCTCGGACGGTGACCATGGGGGCTCCCTGGCGCCTCGGGCGCAGAGCGGGCTCTAGGTGGCGAGGCCTGCCAGGCGACGGATAATCTCGGGAATGGTCGCCGTGGCGATGTCCGTACGAGAGCCGCCACCCAGGACGACCGCCAGCCGACCGCCGCACGCTTCGTCGGCCAGGCCCATCATAATATCACATATGGAGAAGAAACAATCGCCGGTCAGGCCTATAGAGCCGTAGTCGCCGTGGTGGGTGTCGAACCCAAAGTACCAAAAGAGGAGATCCGGGCCAAAGGACCGCACGCGGTTAGGGACGTGCTCGTCGATCAGCTCCAGATACGGGGCATCGTTATCGGACCGCCGCCCGGAAAACCAGGGGATATTGACATCGACCTTGGTCCCGTCTTGAGACTCCCAGCTAGTGCCGCAGAAGCAGATATGGAGCACGTCGGGGTCGTCATCGAAAATCTGGCGGGTTCCGTCTCCGTGGTGTGCGTCGGTGTCCACGACAGCGAATCGGTGGGCGAGGCCTCGCTCCCGGAGCCGGGAGATGGTGAGCGCCACGTCGTTGAAGCAGCAGTAGCCTCCAAAGTAGTCGAACCCCGCGTGGTGGCCGCCGGCTCCGATGGTGACGAAGGCGTTTCGAAGCTCCCCGGAGGTGATGCGCTCTCCCGCCTCAACGCAGCCGCCAGCGGAGAGCCATGCGGTCGAACAAAGGGGGTCGCCCTTGACCCCCTCTATGAGCCCCGGGGTATGAACCGAAAGGATCAGCTCTCGAGAGACGGGCTGGCTCTCGAAGATGCGTACGTTTTCGTGGGCGAGAAGGGGGTCGAAAGCCTCTGGGAAGTCGGCCAGTCGAGCGCCGACGGTCAGGTAGCTGCTGCGGCTGAAGCTCTCGTGGTAGAAGATGCCCGTGAGCCTAGACATAGCACGGAGGGGGCGTCCCTATTGGGACAGCCCCTTGGCATCGGCCTCCTTCTTGGCCAGCACCTTCTTTAGGATCTCCCGGAGAATTTCCTCGGCTGGCCGCTCGGTGGTCTCCTGGAGCCAGACCTTGCCGCTCATGGAAGATAGCATGGCATCATCCATCACCTGGGACCGATCCGCTGAAGAGACCTTAAATAGCTCCTCGGCGATGGCCACCATGTCGAGAGCACCCCGAATGGAAGCGCCCTGCTTGACATCGCTGTGTGTCCGCGTATCGCGGGCAATGCGGACCGCCACGTCGATGAGCTCACGATCATCGGAATCAGACTGGGAGGTGACAATATCGAGCTCTTCGTCCAAGTTCTGGTAGTTGAGCTTAACGCGGCAGAACCGGTCGTAAATGGCCCGGGAAACCCGCATTGTCCCGACATCGTCGTAGGGATTCTGGGCGCAGATGACCCGGAACTCGCCCGTGGCTTTTACGGGCCCATAGCGGGGGATTTGTATCTCGCCTTCCTCTATCGCACTAATGAGGACGTTGGCCGTATCGGCCGGCATCCGGTTGAACTCCTCGATGTAGAGAAAGCCCCCCTCCATCGCGTAGGTCAACGGGCCCTTCTCGAAGTACTCAACCCGATAGTCGTCGGCCATGACCTTGGAAGGGTTGAAGTGGCCGACGAGCTTCGAGGGGGTTAGGTCGATATTGCCCTCAATGAGGTAGAAGGGAACATCCCGCACCTTCGTGATGGTCCGTAGGATGGTTGACTTCGTCGTCCCAGGCGCCCCTTCGAGGATGATGTGCTTTCCCGCCTGTAGAGTGGCCAGAATATTTGTGACTTCCTTTTCCCGACCGACAATCTCTTTGAGAATTTTATCCCGTTCCTCTTTCAACAGCATAAAGTCCTCTCCTCGAAATAATGTGCGGCGGCGATGGAGTATAGCGCAACCGTCGTTGTGACTCAATCCTTTCGCAACAGCAGGGGCCTGCTCATGAGCTCGCGGTGGATGGCTTCCACCAGGGCGCGTGTCTCCTCGATGCTTCCCGTGTTGTCGATGACGACGTCGGCGTAGGCCTGTTTGGCCGAGGGAGCCATCTGGGCGGCGAGCCGTTTGAGCGCCTGGGGGCGCGAGAGCCCATCACGGGCCATGAGGCGCTTAAGCTGTGTGGCGTCGTCGACGTATACGACTATGATTGTCAGGAACCGCTTGTAGGCCCCCCTCTCTATCAGCAGAGGCGCGTTGTAGATGATGAGCGCATCAGGGTCGGCGGCCCGGAGCGATTCGATTCGGCGGCGGCTTTCAGCCACCACCTCAGGGTGAACGATCGCTTCCAAATCTCGCAGAGCCTCAGGGTCTTCAAACACCCGTGGGCCCAGCCACGCCCGGTCGACCCGCCCGTCGGCATCGAGAGCTTCTGGGCCGAAGCGTTCGGCGATGGCCAGCGTGACCGACGTGGCAGGTCCCTCCAGCCAATGAACAATCTCGTCGGCGTCTACCATGAGGGCCCCGCATTCGGTGAGCATCCCAGCCACTGTGGAGGCTCCTGTCGCAAGCCCCCCAGTTAAGCCAACCACCCGTTCGTCGTAGCGCTCCTCACCCATCGGCGGCCTCCCCCTTGCGCGCCAGATAGATAAAAGTCCCCAGGCCACGGGCGACCCTTCGGCCCTCTGAGTCGTTCACGTCGGCTTCAACGACGGCCGTGGTCCTACCCCGATGAAGCACCACCCCAAGGGCCCTGAGCTCGCCCTCCATGGGCGCCACACTGGCTATGAAATTCACCTTCAGCTCCATCGTGGAGACCCGCTCGTTCGAATCCGCCAGGGTCCAGGCGGCCACACCGCTGACGGTATCGACCAATGTGGCCACCAGCCCACCATGAAGGGAGCCGTAGGCATTGGCATGGACGGCCTCAAGGGGCAAGCGAAGCTCGCACCGGCCCGCCTCAAGGTTCTCCAGGAGGAGGCCGCAGTGGCGGACGAAGGCGCTTTTTTCCAGTAGCGCCTTTATGCGGGAGAAAGCTTCGGGGTCGCAGCTGGATGAGAATTCTTCAGACACCGGCCAACAGCCCTCCGACGTGAATGCGGCGCTCTAGGGTCGGAATCACCAGACAGAGACGAGCCCCTGGCCCTCACCCCAGGAGCCCCGAGATGAAGACCAAGGGACGCGTTTCTTTAGTTCAGTCGACGACCCCTACGGCTGGCAGCGGGGTGTCCTCCACCGCCACCTGGAGAAGCGCCTCTGTGCGGGACTCCCGCTCCTCGTCCCGCTGGCGGAGGAGACCCAGCAGCCGCGGCTGGTAGCGGGAGAGGGAGATGGGGCGAGGAGCGGAGCGGCAGTAGTCAATCAACTCTCGGTAGAACCGAACGATGTCGATGATAAGGGGCAGGCTGAATTCCCTGCCTTGAATCTTCAGGTACTCAACCCCTATGTCGATGTAAGCGGGAATCGAGTTGAACCCCAGGATGGCGATATTAGGCATGGTCACCGACTCATTCCGGACGGTCCCGCTCTCGCTCCAGGTCCACTTGCCCTTACAGACCCGGTGGCAGAATCCACCTCGGTTAGGGCTGCCTAGGAAGAGCTGCTTGTGCTCGTCCGTCTCGGTGAATCGGTGGTTGAAGTAGCTCGACATCTGACACCGACCGAGATACGTGTAGCAGTGGTTCGAGTGGAGGAAGACCTCTAGCTGCACCCCCAGCCGCTCCTTGAACTCCCGCACCTCGGTGAACGAAAGCTTGCTGGGAACGACAACCACTGTCACTCCTATGTCTCGGAAGAAGGCGATGTCGGCCTCGTTGATAATGGTCGCCGCGACGCTGGCGTGGATGGCTATGTCGGGATGCCGGCGGCGGACGACGGCGATGGCGCCCGGGTCAGCCATGATTAGCCCGTTGGCTCCCCACTCAACGTACTGGTCGATCTTCTCAACCATGGTCGGAATCTCAGAGGAAGCGGGGGTCGTATTGAAGGCGAGACGGACCTCTTTTCCGTGTGCCCGGCCGTATGCGCAGACCTCCCGGATGGCCTCGTCGTCCAATTCATACCGGGACACCCGGCGGCTCCAGCCCAACGGGCCCACGTAGACGGCCTCGGCACCGGCCTCCAAGACGGCCAGCGCCATCTCGACGCTCCCGCCCGGAGCAAGTAATTTGGCCATTCTCTTCAAACCTCGCTTTGCTCAGCAGGAGCATGCGCGATGGAACCCGCCCGATGTGTCGGCGGGACCATCCGAGGCGTCCGCCGGGCATAAGGTGCGGCGGAAGCACCCCCTCCGCTGAATCTGATGGTGCTGTGTAAGCCTCAACGCCACAGGATGTGTTAGTGGCGTCGCCTAGGCTCTCGACTGACCCGGGATGTGTTCGGCCGGTCGGAGCCCCTCGGTCGATTCTCCATCGAGGGCGCCCACGTAAGACTGCCCCGTCGTGTTGAAGTAAAAGCCGTTGCAGAGCCCGACACGAGCGAAGCGCCGGATGGTCTCTTCCCACTCAGGCCGCAAACGGTAGTCCGCACTTCCGGAGAAGGCCTCCTCAAGGGCCTCGCGGTAGAGCCCCCCGATAGCCGCCACATATTCGGGCGACTCGGCAAACGTCCAGATGTAGAAATGCCGGTGGCCCTCCTCGAGCAGGTCCGGCAGGTGTTCGATCATGCAAAGGTCCTTCCCGCTTAAGACGACCCTTCCGATGTTCTTGAGCGTCCAGCCGTCGCGGGTCAACCAATGATCGGTAAAACATACCTCCTCGCAGGTCCCTTCCTGCTTCTGATAGTCAACAACGAAACACTTATCGCTAAATCCCAGGGGGATTTTGCCGTGAACCTGAAGGATGACCCCGATCCCCCCGTCTCGAACCAGCTCCGCGACCTCGGGCAAGCCGACCTCCGGATTGGGGAAGCCGTCCACCACACCGTATTCGGCCAGCACCCGGGCCGTCGCAACGGTGTAGAGGTTGCCACAGACCCCGATTGTTACAGGCCAAGGGTTGCTCAGCTCTCGAAGGATGACGAGCAAGCCAAGGTTATGAACCTCAACTCCATCGAGCGGAAGACGGCGCTCAATGGCGCCTTCCAGCAGGGCTCGTATCCACGGCAGGTCATCGTTGCGTGGAACGGCGTACAGGCTCAGGATGGCCCGCTTACCCCAGGACTTGACCATCTCAACTCCAACGGCAAGCTCATCCACGTAGCGGGCGAAGTTGTCCGGGTAGAGATGGCACGAGGGATCCCCAAGAAAGAGGGTATCGAAGGCCGACCAGTCGCAGGCCTCCAGCCGTCTCAGATTAGGAACGTGTGTTGCCAGTGAGGGCATAACTGCTCGGCCACTCCTCCTCATCCACCACCTGGCGGACGGATCGAATTTCACCTGCGAGTTCGGCGACGGGCCTGCCGCGCCCGCCCAGCTTAAGATGCGTCACTCCAGCCGCGAGGTAGTCCGCCAGAGGGGCCCCAAGCTCGATCGGCACCGGGCCCCACTTCCCGATGGGGTCACCGTCCTCCTCCCACGCGCCCTCGCAAACGTAGTAACATACTCCGCTCCGCTTTCGGCTCCCTTCGGGGATCTCATCGCGCCAGCCGGATGACTTCCAGACCTGCTTCAAGTAGTTACCCATACCGCATTGGCCTAGGAGGGTCGCCTGGCAGGTACGACCCGAGACGAAGAGCTCCACCTCGATCCCGCCGTCTTGACGTATGGAGGCCGCCTCTTCGGGCGTGGTCCCCGGCTGGAGCACCAGCACGTCGGCCCCCGCCTCGCGCCAGAAACGGGCGTCGGCGGCGTTAAGGGCCGCCGCCCCTACAGAGACGTGGATGGCGAGCCGCGGGTGGATGCGGCGAAGGTCCACGGCCAGACCAGGGTCCTGAAGAATGACCCCGTCAACGCCTAGCTCGACTGTTTCAGCCACGACCGAGCGCCATAGTGGCTCTTCGGCCACGAGGGGCATGAGGTTAAGGCTGAGCAGGACAAAAGCGTCCCAGGCCCGGGCCGTCCGACATACGGCCTCGATGCATGCGAGCGATAACTCGGCGCCCCGGCGGCCGTGGGAGAGGCTGGTCATGCCTACATAAAGGCCATCGGCGCCTGCGGCAAGGAGCGTCTCGGCGGCGTCCGACCGCCCACACGGGGCTACAATAACGGGCATGAAGCGCCTCCCAACGCCCACCTACTGTGAACCAAATTACAGAATCGACCCAACGGAACACTATACAAAGCGTCTCTCGCTCCTGTCAAGCAAGTGACGCAGGTCCACGGTCAATCATTTCAACGACTTCAACCCTGCAGGGTGCGGGGCGCGTGGTTTTAGAATCGGCGTGCTATTCTACGGCAGGGCCTCGGGGGTGTCAAGGCCGCCACCGTCGTTGGCTCGCCCTGGGTAATGTGATATGGTGAATGACCCTCGAACGATGGACGGTCAAACCCCATGCTCAAAGAGCTCCTCTCCACCCTGACCGTTGATGGCGTGACCATCACGTCCATCAACCAGATAAACGACCTTCCTTCAGAGCGCCGCGAGAGTTTCTACCGGGAGCTCATCCCGGAGGAGGTTTTCACGCGGTTCGACATCGACCCGGCCACAGGCCTAAACGCCGCCGGGCAACGGGTGGTCACCTACGTCTGCCCGCCGAGGGTCCTGGGCTTTCGGATAGAGGTCCGCCACCAGCCGGACGATGTGGATTGCATCTTCCTGGTGGAGATGACCGAGCGGACAGTCAACAATATCGAGCTCACCTTCATCACCATCAACGACCCGATGAGCCCCCGCTTCCACATCGACAAGGACGACGAGGGGCGGCCCACCGACTTAGGCTCCCACCGCAGGAACCTCGAGGAAGAGGAGAAGGCATTCCACTCGGGGCTCTTTCCGGGCCAAGTCCGCTCAGGGCTCGGACTTTTCTCAAAGTTCCTGCCGAGGGCTGAGGACCTCTTCGCGGCTCTCGGCAAGAAGCTCATCACGCTTCGGGCCCTCTTTTACTCCAACGCCATTCTCTACGAGAAGTACGGATTCACTTACATCGCCGGGAAGAAGCTCATGCGGGAAATCCACGAAGGCTTCCAGCCCGGAGGGGCCCTCGACACTCTCCTTGATGGCTCGACCATCTTCCGCCGGCCAGGCGCCGGTGAGACCGTCTTTGGCCGCACATGGGCCATTCACGACGGTATTCTCGGCGATGAGTGGGTCTCGCCAAGAATGATCAAGTGGTTCGGGGTCGACGCCGCAGTCTGCACGTTCCCGGCTATCGGAGCGCATAAGAGGTAGCGCAGAAACCGTGGCGTCAACAGCGTTCATTTACACCGACCGGCTCGCTGGGTTCGATTACGGCTCAGCCCATCCCATGAAGACCGTGCGGTTGAAGCTCACCTACGAGCTCGTGCGCTCTTACGGGCTTTTCGAGCTTACAGGGTCTCGCCTAATTGAGACCGAAGCGGCCTCAGTTGACGACGTCCTCACGGTCCACGACCATAGGTACGTCGATGTCCTTCAGGCAGTCAATAACGGGAAGATGACGCGGGGCGCCCACGACTACGGCCTGGGGCCCGGCGATAACCCCGTCTTCCCGGGGCTTTGGGACTGGTCGCTCCTGTCTTCCGGCGGCTCCATCATGGGAGCCCGACTCCTCTACGAGGGTGAGGTGGACATCGCCTTCAGCATCGCCGGCGGCCTCCACCACGCAATGCCGGAGCGGGCCAGCGGCTTCTGTTACCTCAACGACGCCGCTATCGCCATCCGCTGGCTAACGGAGCAGGGCTGGAGGGTGGCCTACATCGACATCGACGCCCACCACGGTGACGGAGTCCAGAACATCTTCTACGACACCAGCCGAGTCTTTACCGCCAGCATCCACCAGTCGGGCCGGTATTTCTTCCCTCAGACGGGATTTGAGGATGAGATCGGTGAAGGTCAAGGAGTGGGCTATTGTGTCAACATTCCTTGCCTCCCCCACAGCACCGACGCCGTCTTCGTGGGGGCATTCAAGGAGGGCATCGTTCCGCTGGTTAGGGCCTTCCGGCCAGACATCGTGGTGGCCCAGCTCGGTGTGGACACCTTCCACTCCGACCCCCTCGCCCAGCTCGATTGCACGACAAACGGATTTTGCGAAATGGTCCACGAGATTATGGGACTGGCCCCGAAACTCCTGGCCCTGGGCGGCGGGGGCTACGACATGGTCAACGTGGCCCGGGCCTGGACGCTTGCCTGGGCGATGTTCAACGACGCCGACCCTCCCGACTCTTTACCAGAGGATTTCGTGGCACTTCTCGGCCGGATGGGTCTCGAAGGCTCCAAGCTCCGTGACGCTCCCTTTCCAGGCCGGCCCGATATGGTCACCGAAGCAAAAGCCGAGGCCGACCGCATCATCACGCACCACAAACAAAAACTCTTTCCATTCTGGAGGTCATGAGGCGAGGAGGTTCTAAGCTTCCCTTATCCACCACCCTTTGAGGAGGACATTGACATGCCAACTTACTGGATGCTCGTAAGCTCGGAAGAAAATTTCGAGCGCTCCCGTACTCGGGGCTTCGACATCGCGGGGATGAAGAGCCGACATCGAAAGAAAGCCGAGCGGGTCGAGCCAGGCGACAAGGTGGTCTTCTACCTAACCAAAGTCCAGGCATTCGGAGGATGCGCCGAGGTTACCAGCACCTTCTTCGAGAGCGACGAACCCGTCTGGGACGGCGGAAAAAAGCAGGAAATTTACCCCTTCCGGTTTGAGGTCCGCCCGGAGATTGTCTGCGAGGCGGGAGACTTTCTTGCCGTCGAGCCCATCCGCCACAAGCTCCAGCACCTGAAGAAGTGGCCCGATGAGCACTGGCGGCTTGGCTTTCAGGGTAACGTACACTCGCTGCCCCGAGAGGACTACGAAACGGTACTAACACTTCTTAAGAAGCACGTGGAGAAGGGGGCGAAGGTCGGTTAGCGGAATTCGTTGCAGCTGCTCTATTCCCAAGGGTTTTTCCGGGCGGCTCGCCCAAGGGGATGCCGATACGACCCTCCGGGACGGACGGGCATTCAGGGGACGATTCTAGTGACCCGATGGGCTTTAAGGCACGGGGGCAGCTTCCTAATAAAATTGGCCCGTTGATGCCCTCGGGAGACGATGATCACCTTCCCCTTAGGCAAGCTGCTCCTGATGAGGGTGCGCACTCGGGGTTGGTTGTTAGGGGGTGATTTAGGAGAACGGCTCATCGGTGGGTCTCCTCTCATGGCGGCTGATAACTCACACGGGGTCCACCTCCTATGACGAACGAAGCAAGGTCCTTCTTACGGCTTTGACGAAAAAATCCGTCAACTAAGGTACGCGGGGACTGATGTAGGTCATTTCTAGACAGTTAAAGTCGGTGAGGCGAAGGGGCGAAGGAGGGTAGCTCTCATGACCATTCTAGTTGCAGGCGGGACGGGGTTCCTCGGATCGCACATCATCGATGACCTCTTGGGGATGACAGAGCAAGAGGCCACTGTGCGGTGCATGACAAGAAATTCCGACCGGCCAAGCCCCTGGGCCCAGCAGGTCGAGCTCGTTCCGGGCGATGTCCGCAACGAGGCGAGTCTCGACGAGGCCACGAGAGGGGTTGAGGTCGTCATACACACCGTCCAGTTTCCCAACCACCCGGTGGAGGTCCCCCGCCGAGGGTTCACCTACATGGAGATAGACGCCGAAGGCACAAGCCGCATGGTCAAGGCGGCGGCCGCCAACGGGGTGCGCCGGTTCATCTACCTCTCAGGGGCGGGGGCAAGCTCGACCTCGGACAAAAGCTGGTTTCGTGCAAAGGCCATCGCGGAGGAGGCGGTAAGAGAAAGCGGGATGGAGTACGTCATACTTCGCCCCTCGTGGGTATACGGGCCTGAGGACCGAAGCCTCAACAAGTTAATAACCCTCACAAAGACGCTTCCCTTCGTGCCCGTCATCGGTGACGGGACGTCGAGAATCCAGCCGGTCTTCGTCTCTGACGTATCGACGGTGGCGGCGGGCGCGGTTGGCCTGGAGGAGGCAACCAATCGCCTCTTCGAGCTCGGAGGGCCAGAGGTCCTCACGATGGACGAGGTGCTCCTGACCGTCCAGCGAATTCTGGGGGTAAAACGACGCCTCATCCACCATCCCGTGGGCTTCATGAAGCTGGCGACGGTGCCTTTCCAGCTCCTACCCACCCCTCCAATGACACCTCAGGCCGTGGAGTTCGTCACCGGCGAGGCCCTCGTAGACCCCCAGCCCACCGAAGAGACCTTCGGCATCCGGTTCATGAGCCTTGAAGAAGGCCTCCGAAAATACCTCGCCTAAGGGATGGAGAAGAAGGTAAACGCATAGCAGACGTACTCGTGCATGAGGGGACTTCCGCGACAACGATTCTATGGGCGAGTTAACGCGCCATCAGTGGAGTTTTCCGCTTCTGTTAATGACCGCCCCCGTGATGAGGGTGGTGTGCCGGCATATCCCCCCCAGCTTCCCCCTCGCCCTTTACGAGAGCCCGAATGTAGCTGATAACGTCCCAGATTTCCTCGTCTTTTAGCTGGCCACCCCACGCAGGCATGACGGGGGACTTCCCCACGGCGGGGCCCCCCTCCTGGATAGCCTTGAAAAAGTACTCATCATTGTGGTGTCGTGAATGGACTGTGAAATCGATAGGCTTTGGGGTCAAGGAACGACCGACTGGGCCGTCGCCCTTGCCTGAAGCCCCGTGACAGGAGGCGCAGAGGCGCTGGTAAATCGCCTTTCCCGCCGCTGCTCTCCCTTTGGCGCTCACCACTACATGGGGCATAGCCGCATGGCCGTGCTTCATCGAACTTTGCATCGCACCTTTCGGCATGACTCCGCCCAGGGCCCGCTCCAGGTCAACCTCCGCCGCCCGCGCTTCTCGAAGGGCGTCGATGTATCGGCGGCTGCTGGCGACCTGTTCCTTTCGAGCCTCCAGGAGGAACAGCATGTTGAGCTGCATTGCGCCGGAGTATTTCTCCGCGTAGTCGATGGCATCCTGGTAGGCCGGCAGAACCTGGTCTCGTATGATCATGGCATCTTGGCGGGCCACGGCGAGGCGCTCGGCGGCGGCGGCCACCTCCTCGTAGACCATCCCTACGAGGGCTTGCCGCTGCTTCTGGGCCTGCCGGACCCTATAGGCGGCCTTGGCGATCTGGGCCTGGTTTTGATCGAAGACAGGCAACTGGAGGCCCAAGGCTGGACCCACGAGCTCGCCCCCCTCGGCCTCGCGCTCGAACGCCGCCCCCGCCTCGATATCGGTGAAGACGCGGGCCTGCTCCAGGGCCATGGCCCGCTCGGAGATGGAAATCTCCAGCTCCGCCAGCTGGACGTCGGGCCGCTGGGCCAGAGCATGAGTCACCAGGGTTTCGGTATCTGGGATAGGACCCCCTATGTCGTCCGGCAACGAACCGGTCAAGGTGTACCCGGCCTGCTCCGGGGTGAGCCCCAGCACGCGGCTGAGGCGGGTGCTGGCCACCCGCAACTCCCCCTCGACCCGCACCAGGGCCGCCTTCTGGTCGAAGACGGCCGCACGGGCGAAAGCGACGTCGAAGTCACTCGTGTAGCCATGCTCCTTCCGTTGGGCAATCCGGTCGCGCAGATCTTCCAAGGCTTTGAGAACCCGCGCCGTCTCGTCCCGAGCGGCGGCCAGGGCAAGAATGTCGTCGTAGAACCCCTTGGCCTCGGCCACCGTATTCAAAACTTCGTCCGTCACCCTGAGTGTCGCGGCCTCCAGGCGGGTCTTGGCGAGTCGCTTGCGAAGGGGAATCTGCCAGAGGTCTGCGAGGTTGACGAGCCCCCCTGCCTCGACATTGGTCCCGCCGCCCTTGGTCGGGAAACGGACCAGCCCGTCGATTCTTGGGTTGGTGAAGAAGCCGGCCTGGACGAGGTCGGCCTTCGCCACGCCCAGCTCCTCGAAGGCCGCTTGCAGGGTTCGGTTATTCAAAATTGCGATCTGCACCGCCTCCTTGCGGGTGAGCCCATCGGCCAGCATGGCATTGACCTCGGCATGCGTGGCCTGGCCGTCTTCCTTCGTCTGCTCCCACCGCGCCTTGGCACCGGCCCTCTCCTTCACGAAGGTCTCGACCCGCCCCCACTCCTTGTCCGTCTGGACGCCTGCGCAGCCCGCGAGCAAGAAGGCGATAGCTATAGCTAGCCCCATTCCAACCTGTTTCGTTCTCATCTATTCAGCTCTCCTATCCCTTCTGCTTCGGATGCTTCCAGGCGGAAGCCGGGTCCTTGGGGATTACGTGGATGAGGGTAAACATCCCTCCGTGGGGCATCACACCCATGGGCACATCTGCGTGGGCGTTTACTAGGTGGTGGAGCTTGTGGCAATGGAAGCGCCACACCCCCGGGTTCCATGCGACGAACTCCACATCGCGGGTCGTCCCGGGCGCCACGTTGACGGTGGTGCCGGGCCATTGGGCACCCTCGGGAATGGGCCCTCCCTCGGTACCAACCACTTTCCACGTGTAGCCGTGGATGTGGATGGGGTGGCTGTCCATGCTCAGGTTAGCGATGCGGATGCGTACCCGCTCGCCCTGCTTGACGGTCAGCACTGGGATGTCGGGCGCAGACCTACCGTTAAAAGTGAACCAATTGAAGTCCATGGTTACGAGGTTAGGGTTTGGGTTACCTGGCAGGAGCGCCCACGCCTGTAGCATGATGGTGAAATCCTTATCTACTTTGTGCTTCGGCCTCTTCGGGTGGACGACGAGAATCCCACCAAGCCCAAGGGAATCTTGCTTCATCACGTTGAAGCCCGTGTGATACATGAAGGTCCCCGACTGATAGAGGGTGAACTCGTAGACGCGGGTCTCGCCGGGCATGGTGGGCGGCTCGGTGTCGCCGCCGGCGCCGTCTTGGGAGTTGGGCAGCTCAATGCTGTGCCAATGAATGGATGTCGGCTCTGGAAGCTCGTTCGTCAAGATGATGCGGATCCGGTCTCCCTCGGTCACCTCGATGGTCGGCCCCGGAGAGGTGCCGTTGTAACCCCAGGCCCGGACCGGCTGGGAGACCGGGTGGTGCATCATCACGCCCGTATAGCGGTTTACTGCATTGACGATGGTTTCGATGGAATCATCTTTCGAGCGACCGTCGTTGAGGAAGATCTTCACGGGCTGGGCGACGATGCGGAAGACCTTGACGTCACCGTCCATTTCGTATCCAAGCGGGGGTACTCCGGGAGCGACGACCCGCCCCATCTGCCGGCCCATTAGCGGCGGCGGCGGCGAGGGGGGGATATCGGGATTCTCCCACCCAGTGGCTTGGTGCATGGCCATTCCCCCATGGCCCATCGCGCCGTGTTTCATCTCGGCCTGCTGCCCCATGCCGTGCATCATCTCGCCATGCTTCATTCCGCCATGGGGCCGCTCCCCATGCTGCATGTGACCGTGCGGCATCTCATGGTGAGGCTTGGCGCCGGATTTTATCGTCCCTTGAGGGGCTGCACCGTGCATGTGCGTCCCTTCGTGCTGCTGGGCCTGCGCCGCTGATGGGGAGACCAAGGCGAGGGCCGATGCTACCACTCCGGCGACCAGTGCGCCTTTGAGGGTTGAGACAGATATCCTCATGGGACTCCCTCCCAAAGACGACGTGTCTGATGGTTTCTTCCTTGTCATGAAATCTCCTCCTTGGCGCCCGACTCGCCGGGCACCTTACTACTACGTCTGACCTTGGTTTTTGCCGATGGGCTCTTTCCCTCCAGCGAAACCCAGCCTGCCGGTATAAGGATGCTCTTGTGGGTAGAGCCTGACTCTCTAAGGAAAGGTCCTACTGGATAAAGGTTTGGAGAAGGGCGAGGCGCCGCTTGAGAGGCAAGTTCTTAAGAGGTGTGGCATGAAGGATCAGGTGACGATAGCGGGCCGATGGTAAGGAGAGGCTCACCGATAGCAGACCGATTACGAGCGTGGAAACCATGGAGAGTGTCATCGACTGAATGGGATTGATACCGTTCGTATTAGATAACGCAAGGAAATAGCAACCATGCCCGGATTGAGCGTCGTGCGAATCGGCGTGACCGACATCGAGTCCGACGCAGACCACCCCAAACACCAGGAAGGATGCCATCAGGATTAAAACTAACAGTTTGGTCTTTCCGGGGCGCATAGCGCTTCCTCGCCGGGGAGGTTCTTCAGCTAATATATAAGAGCATCATAGGGAGTTACAAGAGGAAAAACGCGCAGAAGACCTCCACCCGGACGGTGTGCCACCCCTCGGCATTGCCCTCGGCCGACCCGACCGGATAGGGGGAGACGCTTTGGGGGTCAGTTCATCATGGCGCGGAGCTTGGCCAGCTCCATGCGGGCCATCTCGTAGCGTGGTTCGATCTCGATGGCTTTCTCGAACGCCCTAATGGCTTCGAAAAACATACCCTTCTTGAGATACACCCGCCCCAGATTGAGGTGGGGGAAGTGATAGCTCTCGTAGCGTTCGGCCTCCATGGCCCGCTCAAGCCAGGGAATGGCCTCATCATAGCGCTTGAGCTGTATGTAATAGGCGCCGATGTCGTTGTACGGGTTTCCGAAGGCGGGGTCCGCATCGATGGCCTTGAAGCACTCTTCTATGGCGGTATCCAATTCTCCCTGGTGGCTGAAAGCCCATCCGAGGAAGGTGTGAGCTTCGGCCGACGGAGCGGCCTCCAGGGACTGACGGTAGCACTCGATGGCTTGCTCGAGGTCACCCGCCTGGTGATGTTCAAACCCCTCTTCAAACAACTCACGAGCATCATGGGGCAAATGGTCCAGGTCCATTAGGGCCGGTCCTCCTTGAGGGATTTTCGCCATCTATAATCTAGGTACCCGTTCACCTTCTTTCAAGATGACGCGGGGCCCGCAACACCCATCAAGGGCAAATACCCAAAGCTTTTTCTTCCGCCTACTACCCGATGAGCCCCCTTTTCCGGTATACTTCGGTATATTCCCTCAGAGGATTTCCCTTCAACCAGTAGGGGCCCATGGCGCACCGAACCTATCGCTCCATTATTTCCGCCACCGAGGCGCTCATTAACGACCTAGCCCGAGGCCTGCGCGCCTCCCAGAAAACCGCCCTGGGGGCCGAGGAGCTGGAGGCCTTGGCACAAGCCGGCACGGTTGCGGCCTTGCGGTTGGCGGCCGTGGCCCTTTTCGAGGCCAGGGGCCTTCTGCCGACCTCGAAAAAGGCCTGGCGGAAGCGGACCTCGGTGCTCACCGGGGTGGGTCTGTCGTGGAAGCAGCTGCGGGCAAGCTGGACCCTCTTCGAAGGGGGACACCGGAGCCTTGGGCTCGATCCCTACCCGGGAAGCCTCTTAAGGTCAGAGATCGCCCCACTCCTCCACGAGCCAGATCTTGAGGTGGAAGACGCATCGCTGGAGGCCCTCCGGGAGGCGGTGCTTCCCTTGGCCGAGGGGGAGGGAGACGTCCGAGGGCTTGGCGAGCTCTACGAGGCGCTTCTGGGCCGGATCCCCACCGTGGCCCGCCGTGGGGCGCCGATACGTCTGAAGCCCGACGCCACACGACGACGTAGTCGGGGTAGCTTCTACACGCCTGCGCACATCATCGAGACAATCGTTGAGGCTACTTTGGGCCGCCACCTGGCCGCCTCCCGCGCCCCGGAGGACCTTCTAGCGCTCAAGATCGCAGACCCGGCATGCGGCACGGGCCACTTCCTCGTATGGGTTCTCCAACGGCTGAGCGCGCGTTGGGCGGCGATTCAAGGCACGACGCCGGGACCCGAAACCCTGAGGGAGGTGGCTCACGGGTGCCTCCATGGCGTGGACGTCGACCCGGTGGCCGTGGAGCTCGCCCGGGCGGCGCTCATGCTAGAGGTGGGAGGGAGCGGCTGGACCGATTTCACCGGCAAGATCCGGTGCGGCAACGCCCTGCTCGGGGTGAGCCGGGCCGAGATTACGACCGACCCGCCCGGCTCCCCAACGCTGGTCGGACTCTTCGCTCATGAGGGCCTCCCTCCCCCGCCTCCTGGGGTAGCCGCCGAGCGGCTGGCCGACGCACACCTGGCGGCCGCCTTCGGCCTGGATTTTCCGGCCGCCGATTACCGCCAGGCCCTGGAGCAGGCCCAAAAGGGGATGCTCGTCCCCGACGACTACCCGTGGCTCGTCGAGGCGGCCCGGCTGGCCCGCACCAAGCGGTTCTTCCATTGGGAGCTGGCTTTCCCAGAGGTCTTCGCAGCAGGAGGATTCGACGCTGTAGTGTGCAACCCCCCCTACGTTGTGGCCTCCACGCTTCCCGATGACGAGCGGGCCTTCCTCCGGCGTCGCTTCACCGCCCCGGGCGACCTCTACGTTATGACCCTCGAGCTCGGCTTCAGGCTCCTCAAGCGCGGCGGGCGCCTTGGGGTCATTTGCCCTCGATTTTTCTGCTTCAACCGCTCCCTGGGCCCCCTTAGGGAGCGGTTGCTCGGCGAGGGGGGGCTCGTGGCGATAATCGACGCCGGGCGGCCCTTCAAGGGGGTGCAGACCGAGTGCGCGATCCTCATCATCCAGGCCTCCCCTCCTACGGGGGAGGAGACCTGCCGCATCATCGCCTGGAACGACGAGGGCCAGACGGTCCGCTCCTCAAGCATCCCACAGGCAACCTTTGCCCGCTTGCCCCACGCGGCCTTCAACCTCGCCCTGACCCCGGAGTGGCTCGCGTTGGCCGAAAAGCTCCAGGCCCGCGGCGTACCTCTGGGCCACATCTGCCTGAGCCGGCGGGGGATTGAGCTCGGCCGCCGGGCGCTGCTCGGCGGCCGCCGGGCCGTGCCGGTGCTTGTGGGGGCCGAGGTGGTCGCCTTCGCCCCTCCCATGCCCTCAGGTCGGATTGACCGATTTCGCTCCGAGCTAGACGCCTATGCGGGGCTTGTGCGGAGGCCCTGGCGGGTGCTGGTCCGGCGGGTTGCGCCCACGCTGCTGGCTACGGTGGACGAGGCGGGGCACCACTTCCTTAAAAATCTCTACGCAGTCATACCCCGTCCGGGGCGTCGCATTGGGCCCTACTACCTGGCGGCCTGCCTTAACAGTCGACTTATGTCTGGCTACTTCGGGGTGTGGTGGACGACCAAGAAAGCCAGCATCTTCCCCGAGGTCCAAAAGTACCAGCTCGACGGCCTGCCCATCGTATGGGAGCCTGAGGCCCCGGATGAGCCGGAGGCGGTTGAGTCCCTGGAGGGCTTCGCCGAGGGGCTACTCGATGCGGGACGGTCGCTGGAGGAGGAGGTTGAGTTGATGTCGGCCCGCGGCGGGAAGGAGGCCAGAGCGATGCTGGCGGCGGCCCTTGCGCTGGTCGGGCGGCGCGTCTCGGCTTTGAGCGCAGAGGAGGCGAGTGAGGCAGACGAGCTCATCCACGGCCTCCAGGCCCGCGGGCTGTTGGGTGCCGAAGAGGTCCAACAGGCCTTAAGCGGCCGCACGCGGAGCCTTGAGGCGAAAGAGTGGGAGCGGCTCCTGGAGCCGAAGGCGGGGCGGGCCGACGAGGCCACCCGGCGCGAGCTCGCCGAGGACTTCGCCGCCTACCGCGAGGCCGTAGAGGCCATACAAGTCGAGATAGGCCGCACAAGGGAGCTTCTCGACTTGGTCGTCTACCGCCTCTATGGTCTCACCAAGAAGGAGATCGCCCTGGTGGAGGCCGAAGGGCCGTGATGGAGGTACGCCGGGGGTTCTGGATGACAACAGCGACTCCCTCTATGGGTCTCCGGCCTTTAGGACAGGGGACCTCAAGTCCGCCTCAGGCGGTGGGCCAGCCCCAAATCAGGGTAGGGCGGGGGCGCCCCCGACCCCGACACCTTTTACCAGTTCTTCCACAAATACATGTCGTAGGCCGAGTTAGCCGAGCTGAAAGGATAGGCGCTCGCCTCCTCCACCAGCTCTTCCTTCACCGGAATTCCATGAATGTAAGCGACCTTCTCCCACAGCTCACGCTCGCCCCGGAGGCCGTGGTCGTAATACTGATCCGTCCAGACCCTGCCCCGTATTCCTTTATAAGACATTCTCAGACGTTGCCGGCTACAGCCGAGAGAGCTAAGGGCAAGGATTATCCATACCTAACGAATATTGCCCCAAATCAGCTTAGGTGAGGGTCGCGTAAGCCCTTTAGAAACAGGCCAGCTGGTGTGACTTGGGGCAGAAAAAGTAGGAAACTATGACCCAACCACCCTGCTCGTGGTGGCTGTGTGGGGTCTAGCCTGCTGTGTGGTGGGACCGCCTTGGTGGTGCTGGTTCCCTTGGGTGGAACGGATGGGCTGCCCTGTTGCTGGCTGCCGGTGGTGGCGCTGCCCCTACCCCTCCGGTGCCCTCCCGCTGGCGGCGGCACATCCCCTATATAGGTCTACACGGCGAGTTTTTTCAGCCATCGTGAGGGCTTAGGTATAGGCGCGGAAGGAAAAGAGGAGAGTCATCGGGTCGTGGATGTGGGCTACGTTGGAGACGATTTATAATTAGCTATTTATAATTTTCTTTGATTTGAGTATATCGATATAACCTTCCCGTTCAAATTCACATTCTAGGAGTTCTCTAAACTCTTTTTCGTTAAGCTTTAACTGCTGTCGAATAAAAAAAGGGATATTGCCTTCAATCTTTCCCTTCCCGAGAGAACGTCGTGTTTTCGTAACGATTTTGTCATCATATCGAAAATAGGCCCAAATATGGTCAGTTTCCCTAATCTCCATATCCAATTTTCTAAAGATCCGGTCAACATCCCCTGTTCGAAGAGACATCATTGATACTCGATTATGTTTTCTAGGTAAGTTAATTCATTCCTCAATTGTGGGCCCAAGGAAAAGAGCGGTTCGCTTCCTAATCGCTCAAAAAGCTCTACAACGGAATTCCTTAAATCTATAAATGCCTCATCACGGCTTGATCCGTAACCAAAGGTTTCTATTTCAGGCCAGTAGACAGTATAGGTATCATCTAAATGCTCCATCATGACAGGGACAGCTTCCCTAAGCCGATATTTGGCATTTAGTTCCCCATGAATAAAGTCTTGGTCAAAAGTGAACGTATCAATGGCTTCTATCAAGGAGTAAGGTGACCAAGGCCCAAAAACTCCCAAGGATTGATTGTGTCTTGAATCTTCTTGCAACGACAGTGTTAAACCCTCACTCACCACTGGCCCTCTTTCTGAGATGGTCGGGTGCTGCAGCTACAACCATGTTATTGGACTTGACGAGATACAAAGGATTGCCCTCTTCGTCATATTTTCCCTCTATCCTTGTAACCTTCGTAACAACCAACTTAATTTTAATGCTTGTTCCATCCTCAGTAGCATAGGTATTCCAGTCCTCCTTCACGATATCAAAGTCAAGCTCTAGAGCAGCACTCTCCTCTCCATTGGGGAGCGTCACCCTGACTGGTTGCGCCACTTGTTGACCCCCCCATTTTTCTCATTGTAAGGATTCTAGTAGGACTTTGGCAAGAAAGTTGGCTGATATGGACCTAACAAACTTTCCGCCTCCATCATCCAAAATAAGAATACCCTGATTTGCATAGCTGGTCAAGGGGTTTTATCCCTTCCTACTCTATCGGACTGATTCGTAGCAAGTTTAATGCCATATCGAAGCCATTGGGGGCAAAATTTCCCAATTTTTCTGAACCCAGTGCGTAGATCATAGGCGCTTTGCCTCCCAACCTATGAGAACAAATCTAACTTGCTAAGAAGGACCTAGCAGAATGAAAGAGGCTTGTCGTCTCGTACTTCCTTTACTTCCTGAATGAAGGCACAT
>JADFOP010000002.1 GCA_022562795.1 Nitrospinota bacterium | reverse complement strand
CTGTAGGGACAGGGTTTACCCCGGTCCGTGGGTATGAAGGCCGGGTCGTGTGTACGGAGAGGGTTTATATATGGGTAGTCGGGCGACCAAAGGTCGCTTGCGACCTCCTGACCCCGACACCTTATTTCCGCATAAAAATACCCGCCGCCTGGCAGCCTGAGGAGGAAGAGGGGTTTTCACCCATCGTCACAGCCGCCCGGTGGCGGGCAGAATAGCTTAGTTGTACGGGGACAGGGCTTGTCCCTGTCCGCGGACAGCCATAAAGGCTGCCCCTACATTTTGATAACGAAAAATGAGATTTACAAAATGCTACAAGATTCGGTGAAACAGCGCAAGCTTTCTTTCGCAGGACCGCCCCCCTACCCCACCCTCACTACGACGGGCTCTCCCCGGCGGACGCTGAGGAGGGAGGAGGCGTCTGCGCGCTTTACGAAAATCTCCAGGTTGCCCCAGGAGTTGATGACGGCGCCCGGCTCGGCGGTGGAGCCGGCCTCGTAGGAGGGCATGATGCGCCCGATGGAGCGCCCGGCGATGTGGATGGCCACCTTCTGGCGGCCCGTCCGCGCCTGGAGCGTCTCGATCATCCGGTGGGTTATGTTGGAGACGAGGTTTCCGAACCGGTCTATGTATATTATCCGGCCCTCGATGGCCTCCTCACCCACGGTCGCCTCGGGGATCGGTAGCTGGACGAAGTCGTCAATCTCCTCGCCGAAGGCCTCCGGCTCCACGCCCTTGGCGAGCCAGGCCGCCACGGGGGCGAAGATGTCGCGGCCGTGGAAGGTCGAGCCTATCTCATCGAGGAAGTAGCGCCGGGCCGTGAGCTCGATGCACCGCTGGAAGGTGGGGTCGCCGAGAGCGGGCGAGAGCACGCCGTTGTCGGGCCCCACGAAGGCGTAGCGGTCGGTGAGCGCGAGGATGGGCCGCCTTTCGCTTCCGACCGTCGGGTCTACGACGACCAGGTGGACCGTCCCCTCCGGAAAGTAGCGGTAGGAAGCCTGGAGGATGAGCGCCGCCTCGAGGACGTCGTGGCCCGTGACCTCGTGGGTGATGTCAATGAGGCGCACCAGGGGGTTGATGGAGACCATCACCCCCTTCATGGTTCCAACGTAGGGGTCAGCCAGGCCGAAGTCGGTGATCAGAGTTATTATGGGATTTATGGGACGGAGGGTGTGTACCACTCCTGCTCCTAGGCGCCCTGCCCGACCCCCACTCCCTCGAGGTGGCCGTCCGCATGGGCCGCGACTTCCACCGGTACGACCCGGCCCATCCACGCATCGGGCCCATCCAGGTGGACCTTGACGTAGGTGTCCGACCAGCCCTTGAGGAGACCGGTGCTCCGGTCTCGGGTCGACTCGACGAGCACCGGGACCGTTCGGCCTACCTGGTCGGCCATGAAGGCCCGGCGCTTGGCCTCGCCGAGGGATCTCAGGCGCTTCGAGCGCTCCTTCTTCACCTGTGGGTCAACCTGGTCGGGCCGCTCGGCGGCGGGGGTGCCGCGCCGGGGGGAGTAGCTGAAGACGTGGAGGTAGGTCATGGGAAGCCTCTCGATGAAAGCCATCGTCTCCTCGAAGTCCTCGTCGGATTCGCCCGGAAAGCCCACCATGACGTCGGCCCCGATTCCGGCGCCGGGCATCAGCGCCGCCGCAGCTTCGATCCGGCCCCGGTAGAAGTCGGTTCGGTAGTTTCGGTTCATGCCTTCCAGGACCCGGTCGGAGCCGTTCTGAAGGGGGACGTGAAGGTGGCGGCACACGAGCGGGGAGGTGGCCATGGTTTCCAGCAGCTCGTCGGTCAACTCCGTAGGCTCGATCGAGGTGATCCTGAGCCGCTCCAGGCCCTCCACCCCCTCGGTCATCCTAACGAGGGCCGCCAGCGTGGTCGGGGGCGATAGGTCGAGGCCGTAGGAGCCGATGCAGACCCCCGTTACGGCCATCTCCCTGACCCCTGATTGGACGAGCTCCGCCATCTGCTCCAGCACTCGGTCGGGCGGCTCGCTTCGGCTCGGGCCCCGCGCCGTCCAGATGGAGCAGAAGGTGCAACGGAAGTCGCAGCCGGTCTGAATCTTGACGAATGCCTTGGTGTAGCCCGTGAAGCTCCGAAGGGGGGCAGAGCGGAACTCCTTCGCGTGCCCAATGTCGCCCACCGCTATGTGGGCCCCTGGGCCGTTCTCCTCCATGGTCGCGAGGTAGTGGAGCAGGTCGTGTTTCTCCTCGTTTCCGAGCACGAGCCTCACCCCCGGCAGGTCCGCCAGGGCCTCGGGCTGTAGCTGCGCGTAGCAACCGGTGACGACGATGGCCGCCTCCGGGTTTTGCCCCGCCGCCCGCCGGACCAGCTGGCGGGCCACACGGTCGGTCTTTCCCGTCACACTGCAGGTGTTGACCACGTAGACGTCGGCCTCGTCCTCGAAGGGGACCACCTCCATCATGCTCCCCCGACAGGCCTCCCGCATGATGTTGGTCTCTACCTGGTTGAGCTTGCAGCCAAGGGTTTTAAAAGCGATGCGCACGGTAGCTCCTCCGATCGCGCCCATAGAGGGGCCTCATGGTACCACATGGAGGCTTAGCGCTCCAGGGAGAATCAGGGCAGGGAAAGGAGGAGGTGGCCGGGCAGGGTCTGGGCGACGCGACTCAGCCCGCTTCGAGGAGTATCTCGTCGACGAAGATCCAACTCTGGGGGTCGCCGTCTGTAAGCTCCACGGCCACGTAGCGGCCCACGGCCCCGGGGGTCGAGATACGGATCGAGCGGCTTCGGCCGTCGAGGAAGATTATCTGCGTCGTGGACTTGACCCGGCTGTAGTTGATCGATCTGCCGTCGGAGCTGAAGAAAATGCGCACGGTCTTGGGTGGCTCGATCCTGCGGTCGGAGCGGCGGTTGATGTGGATGCGGACGGCGCGGACCCTTTGAGGGCGGCCGAGGTCGAAGACGATCCGGGGATTGGACTTCCTCCACGCTATCCACTCGTAGCCCCGCCCGCTTCCAAGGTCGGAGTCGACCTCATCGGTGCCGTATTGGCCGTCAATTAGCTGGCGGCCCGTCTCATCCGAATATGAATGAAGCCCCCTCTCGCCCGGGGTGGCCCGGTAGCTCGTCACCCGCGTGAGCCGGCCCGGCCTGGCAGGGGGAGGCGCATCCGCGCGCCGGGGAGGGGTCAGCCCGGAGACGAGCTGCTTGACGAGCTGGAAGCGGCGTGTGTCGCGCACCGCGTCGGGCCTAGTGGGGAGTCGGGCGATGAGCCCTCCTACATTGGCCCGCCGCTGGGCGGGAGACGGATGGGTGGAGAAGAAATCGCGGAGGGACAGCGGGTCTCGGCCCTTGCGGGCGTCGAGCTTATCCAGGAAGGTTACGAAGCTGGTCGGCGTGTAGCCGGCGTCATAGAGGATTCGGACCCCCAACCGGTCGGCCTCGGTCTCGGCCTCGCGGCTGAAGGAGCGATAGGCCCCGGTGCCGATCAGGTTGACAGCCAGCTCTCCTATGCTGGGGCCGGACCCACTCTTAGCGCCCCCTCCGAGAATCTGGCCGAAAACGGCGGCCCCGAGGCCGAACAGTTGGCTCCGCTTGAGCTGCTCGACCCCGTGTCGCGCGACGATGTGGCCCACCTCGTGGGCCATCACCCCGGCGAGCTCGCTCTCCTCGTCCGCCGCAAGGATGAGGCCCCGGAAGACATAGACGTAGCCTCCGGGCAGGGATATGGCGTTGACCTGCTCTAAATCGACGACCTTAAAGGTGTAGGGGATGTTCGCCCGTCCGCTTACGGCCACGAGCTTCCGTCCGATTTTTTCGATGTAGGCGACCACGTCGGGGTCGTCCAGGAGCGGGAACTCCCGCTCGACCTCCAGCGCGGCGCGCCGGCCTAGTTCGACCTCTTGGTCTTCGGTAAACCCGAAGAGGCCCCCGAGCTGGCCGTAGGCCGGCCCCGAGGCAAGCAGGACGGCCACCACCATGACAGCGGCGGCCCCATAAACGACCCGCAAGCAACGCCAAATGATCATCATACGCACTCCGCGCTCAAGCCTCCCACAGTTCTTTAATATTCGATCCCCGCCGGCGGAACAATCTCGGCCAGGGGGCCTTTAAGGAGGGACCGTAAAATCCTCGGGCCGACGCCGGGCTTCACGTATGCAGAGCCGCCGTCTGCATCTATGACCCCGAAGAGGCTCCGGTAGTCGAAGACGGCAAAGCCCCGGGCGCCTAATGTGCGGGCCATCTCGATTTGGCGAATCGTCTGGGAGGCCCTATCGTGACGATAGAGGCCGATGCCCGGGTAGACGGGCTTGCCGGGGCTGGCTCGGATGTGGTCGGCAAGCTGGGCGGCGAAGGCCCGCGGGCTCTTCTCATAAATCATGGGGTAGCTTACGTCGATGAGGTCTTCGGCCAACCAATGAGCGACGTCTTGGCCGTAGGTGGCCCTGGCCTCCTCAATGCGGCCCAACACCGCCGCCGACAGAGGCAGGGATGGCTTGATGGCTCGCATGGTTTCGCGAATCCTCCTAACCAGCCGGTTAACAAGGTCGCGGCGGTAGGTCTGCCAAGACCCGGGGAGATCGGCCGGGTGGCGGCCGGTGGCCCGGCGGAAGGCCGACACGCTGACCGGGTCGTAGCTGTAGCGCTCAGAGAGGTAACGGACGTAGTCGAGGTGGATGCCGTCGACCGGATAGCGCCGGACGATGTCGGCCACAACGTTCACGATGTGGTCCCTCACGGACCTCATCCCGGGCGTCACCTGAAGATACCCGTTGCCCAAGGGCTGGGGGATGCCGTCGACATTGCGGGTAAACCACCCATGATGCGTCCTCCAGAGGTGGAGCGTTGAGCGTGGTGGCGCCGAGCCCTTCCATCCGGTCAATACGTTTATGTAGGCGTGGAGCTCCAGGCCCCTGCGGTGCGCTTCCTGGATGGCCACGCTCAGAGGGTCAAAGCCCGGATGGCGGCCGCCGAGCTCTTCCGCCCACGGCTCGTAGCGCGAGTCGTAGAAGGCGTCGGCGTTGCCCCTGACCTGGAAAAAGATGACGTTGAAGTGAGCCACCCAGGCCCGCTCCATTATTAGACGGATGTCATCGGGGGTCTTGTAGTCCCAGCGCGTGACCCAGAGCGCCCTGGTTTCGGCCCTCACGCCGTCCACCGCGCGATTGCCAGCATATCCCGGGGCAGCCAGTACCGCCACGAGGCTCATCGAGAGAGAGAGAATAATTGTCCGCATAAGGTCAATCGTCTTCGCCAGCGCCTGAAGCTTGGGTGGGAATCATCACTCGGCGGGGCGAACGAGGGCCAGCACCCCTGAGAAGAGTTGGAGACGATTTCGGCCGGCCACGGGAGCAAACTCCAGGCCCGTAAATAGGCCGGCCACCGGCAGAGCGCCCAGGTAAGCCCCCAGAAGAGCCGTATCGACCCCGCTCTGGCCGTACAGGCCGCGACCCCGGCTGCAACAGTTGAAGTAGAGACCGAAGGCCGGGCCGGACCCTCCGCGGGCAAACGGGCTCTTAAGCCCCAGCAGCCGCTCCAGGTCCTGGCGGGCCGCCTTGGGGTCGCGCATAGCAAAGACGAGGGACTGGCCCTCGGTGATTTCCGACGCCACTGTAAAGCTGTTCCAGGAAGTGTCTAGACCCGTTATCGGTCGGACCACGAACTCCCCATGCCCGAAGCTCTGGGTATCGACGCAGGATAGGCCGGCGAAGACCCCCCGGCTCAGGTCGCGACCCCGGACCACCTCGGCCAACACCTCGACGGCCGGCCGACCGCCGAGTTCTAAGACGATAGAGCCTTCAGATCGAGTGATGACATAGGGCTCACACAGAGGAGCGCAGGCCTGGGTGACGCCCACGTCCACTTCCACCCCGGTAAGCGCCAAACCGACCACAGCTCCCTGCACCACCCCTCCCGGACCAAACTGGAAGGCGCGCTCACCGGAGCCATCGTCGCAGCTTCCCCCCCCGACGACTGGCAGTCCCGGAGAGACCTCGTTCATGGTTGCAAGTAGCTCCTCGGGGGCGATGGCGTTCGTGTCGGAGAGACAAACGAAGAGGCTGGTCTCGTGGGGCACCTCACCCACGCTCTTTTGCCATACCTCGCCGACCTCGTTGATGTTCGAGGCCTCCACAGGCCTCGTGCCGACCCGCTCGGAGGCGAGGGTTAAGACCACCACGCCCCGAGCGCCCTCCACCTCATCCCTGGACGTCAGGACGCCGGCGCCGCTGGCGCCCACTACCAATTCTGTGCCGCACGCCATCTGGAGCGCATCTAGGAGGACGTCAGCCTCAGAAAAGTAATCCGGCGTCGCAAAGCACAAGGCGGCATCAGCCCTAGGCCGGCCTGCCTGCTTCAAGGCCTGCTCGGCAGCCTCTCGCGCCGCGGCGGCGGCGCCATCGCGGCTTATCGAAACCCCCACGCCGACGTTCATCGCCCTGGATAAGCCCCCTAGATGTTGAAACCGTAAGTGTGGGAAAAGACTTCGCTCTTGTCGAGCTTCTCGCGCTCCATGCACAGGTCTTCGAGGCTGACGGAGTTAAGGGCCTGGGCCACCTGATCGGCCACCCTCTTCCAAATGACTCGGGAGACGCATTCGTCGAGTCGGTCACAGGGCTCCTGGTCGGGATTGGTCAACTTTTCGCACTCCGGAGTGCTGAGGGACTCGTCTACGGCCAGGAAGATGTCGCGTACGGAGATCGCTATGGGTTCTTTAGCTAGAAAGTAGCCTCCGCCGGGCCCGCGCACGCTTCGGACCAGCTCCGCCCGACGCAGCCGCACGAAGAGCTGCTCCAGGTAGTGCTGCGAAATCCCCTGCCGCACAGCAATGGTGGCGAGGCTCACGGGATGCTCCAGGGTGTGGTAGGCCAAATCAATCATCGCTCTCACAGCGTACCGGCCGCGACTGGTAAACTTCACTGGGCTCGTCTCCTTACGTGGTGTCTCTGATAATCGTGACGGGAACCTCTTCGATGGTCTCTCGAGAGGGGATACGAAAACCCCTGAGGACGGGCTCGTCACCCTCGGCCAGCGAAATGATCAGGTGAATGCACCCGGGGTATGTCTCCAGCTCGGTCCCATTCCAGAAGGCCCGGTTGACGTCGGTTGGTGACGGGTACGCCCTGGTCATGGTGTGAGAGTGATAGACGCTCAAAATATCTAGCCCAGCGTCGCGAGCAGCCCGATGAATCTCAAAGAGCTGACGCGACTCGATGGAGTATGTGGTGGGGCTGCTATCGGCGTTCGTCGCCGGGTAGTGGTGTGTAGCCAGCCCGTCCTTGCCCGTAAGAAGGCCGCAACATTCATTAGGAGCCTCTTTCTTAGCGTGGTCGAACATGGCCTCAACGATAGAGCTTGGAACCCGTAACATTCAATCAACCTCATGGACTGACCACATCACCCTCAACCGGATCGACTCTCACCCCACGGGATTTAAAGCCTTCGAGGGCCCGCTCGATCTCTTCCCGCTCGCCGCTTAGCTCGAGCACCACCCACCCCGAGGTCGCCGTGACGTTGGCCCGTCGGACGTTCGTTACCACATCGAACTCTTTTCCGATCTCGTAAATGACGGGCCGCTTGACTGACTCTTGAGGAAAGGTAAGCTGCACACGGATGATGGCCATGGCCGCCTCCTTCGCGTGAGGGTTATTCGCTGCAGACAAGGCTTTGGTCCACCAGCGTCGTAATGGTCGCCTCCTCGGAGCACACGGGGCAGTTGGGGTTGCGGTTGACCGGGACTGTTCGAAAAGAGCCCCGGAGGGTGTCGATGCGCAGGATGGAGCCGACGAGAGGCTCCCCAATCCCCAGAATGAGTTTTACGACCTCAACCGCCTGAATGCACCCGGCCAGGCCCGCCACGGCCCCGAAGACTCCGGCCTCCTCGCAGCTGGGGATGGCCCCCTCGGGGGGCGGCTCGATGAATATGCACCGATAGCAGGGCCCCTGGCCTGGAACGATGGTCATCACCTGGCCCTCAAAGCGGTGAATACCAGCCAGCGAGAGAGGTTTTTCGGCGAAGACGCACGCGTCGTTGACGAGGAACTTGGTCGGAAAGTTGTCGCTCCCGTCCACCACGACGTCGTAGCCGGCGATGAGGGCCTCAATGTTGGCCGCCTGAAGGCGCATGGGATGGGTCTGCACCTCCACCAGGGGGTTGACCTCCCCAAGCATAGTCTGGGCGCTTTCAACCTTGGGCCGGCCAACGGCTTCCTCGGTGTGGAGAATTTGCCGATGTAGGTTCGACAGCTCCACCTCGTCACTGTCCACTATACCGAGTCTCCCCACACCCGCAGCCGCGAGGTAAATGGCTACAGGGCTGCCCAGACCCCCAGCCCCGATTATGAGCACACCGGCGGCCCGGAGCTTTGCCTGGCCGACGTCGCCCACCTCGGGCAGGACCATCTGGCAACCGTACCTACGGATCTCTTCTTCTGTGAACTCTGCACGCATCGGACCTTACGAGCCCTCGGCCTCGTCGCGAGCTTGAAGCAGCTCCTCCCCTCCGACCTTCACGGTGATGCCGTGGCCCTGGAGCCACTCGATGGCACGCTCGATCTCAGACTCCTCCCCCTCGAGCTGAAGGATCGCCCATCCGGTCGTTGGGGTAACGTCGGCTCGGAAAATGTTGGGGACCACGTCGAACTGCTGACCCAAGGAATATATAATCGGCTCTTTTATCATGGCTTCCGGGACCGTCAGGTCAACGAATCGTTCGGCCATGTGACGCCTCCCGTGGACGTGCAAAAGCCCGGGCGGTGGTATTGGGGCTAAAAATTGGTCGAAATGTAGCGGTCGCCTCCGTCGGGAAAGACAGTGACCACCACACCCTCCTTGATCCTTGAGGCCACCTCCAGTACCGCCACCATCACGGCGCCGGACGAGTGGCCGATAAACAGCCCCTCTTCATGAGCCAGCCGGCGGGCCATATCGTATCCATCCTCGGTTTTCACGGGGATGAGTTCGTCGTGGAAACTTCTATCGTATATTTGCGGGACGATGGAGCTCTCCATGTGCTTTAAGCCTTCCAGTCCGTGGAGGGCGTGCTTCGGTTCGACGGCGATGAGCTGGATGTCGGGATTGAACTCTTTTAGTCGACGGCCGGTGCCCATGAGGGTTCCGCTCGTGCCGAGGCCAGCAACGAAGTGGGTGATGGTCCCTTCGGTCTGCTCGAGAATCTCTGGCCCCGTCGTCTCGTAGTGAGCGAGCGAATTGGCCTCATTGTTGTATTGGTCGGGCATAAAGTATTTCTCAGGATACTCCTCCAGGAGGCGCTTGGCTTTGAGCTGGGCTCCGTCGGAGCCCTCCAAGGCACTGGAGTATATGATGTTGGCCCCGTATGCGGTGACTATCTTTTTGCGCTCCTCACTGACGTTGGCTGGCATGACGAGCTCGACCCTGTAGCCCTTGATACTGGCTATCATGGCGTAGGCAATGCCGGTGTTCCCGCTCGTGGAGTCGAGGATGGTCTTGTCCTTTGTCAGCTCGCCCGTCTCTTCGGCCACCTCAAGCATCTTAAGCGCGGGCCTGTCTTTGATGCTGCCTCCCGGGTTTATCCATTCCGCCTTGGCGTAAATCTCCACGCGGGGAAAGGCCCTCCCCAAATGGTTGAGGCGCAGCAGCGGGGTGTTGCCTATCAGCTCCAAGATGTGGCACGCCCTATCCTGCGGGGCGTTCAGCATTGGGCCTCTGGCGTGCAACATCGATATTCTTCCTTATCGTCTTGCGTTATGTTGGTCAGAAGGGCGCTTTGCCCCTTTCCCCCTCACGGGTCTCCACAATGCGTCCCGGCTCGTCGCCGGTGGCAATGGGCATCTGGGGGTCATTGCCCCACTCGCCCCACGAGCCCTCGTAGCCGTAGACCGCCTTAAACCCAAGCCAGCGTAACACGAAGTAGGTGTGCGACCCTCTAACCTGGGCCTGGCAGTAAGTGACCAGAGGCAAACCATCGTCGGCCCCCGCTCCCTGGTAGAGGGCCAAAAGCTCCTCGCGGTCCCTAAAGACGGGACAGGGCCCCGTCTCGCGCAGATTGCGCGTCCACTCAACGTGAACGGCTCCGGGAATGTGCCCACAGCGGGCAGCCTTTCGGCGGGCTCCGGTGTATTCGTCGGCTGAGCGGCAGTCGATGAGGACTAGCTCATGGCCGCTGGCCAACCGGTGGTGGATCCACTCAGCTCCCACAAGCCTTTGCTGGACTGGGCTCCCCTCATATGATGCCTTGGGCCTCTTGTGGCGGCGAAGGCTGCGCCCCCGGCCCTCGTAGCTCCATTTGGAAAACCCACCGTTTAGGAGGCTAACCCTAGGGTGGCCAAGGTAATCAAGAGCCCAGAAGACGCGGGAAGCTGCCAGTCCGTCCCCGTCATCGTAGACCACGAGATAATCGTCGCGCCTGAATCCGGCCAAGCCCAGACGCCGCCGCAACTCCTCCTCGCTGGGGAGGAAGCCAGGGCTCCAGAAGCGCTCGTCGGTGACTTTCCGCATGGGAAAGCTCACCGCCCCCGGGATGTGTCCCATCAGATACTGAGTCCGTCGCCGCGTATCCAAGATCACTAGATCTTGGTCCCTCCGCCTGAGGTCGAGCCAGGCGGTCTCCACCAGTAGTGGATTATCATCCATAGGGTTCATTGTCGTCCGCCCACGTTAGGTGTCGTTCCCCATTACTTACCCAAAGGTAGGTCCGATCGGTTTCCCCACTCATTCCACGATCCGTCGTAGCCTCTGAGCTTCTTATAACCCAAAAGCTTGAGGACGAAGTAGGAATGGCTGCCCCGTACGTGGCTCTGGCAGTAGGGCACCACCTCTTTGTCCGGCGTGAGCCCGGCCTTGGTGTAGATGGCCTGGAGCTCGTCGGCGGATTTGAAGCCCATGCTCGGTCCGCTTACGTTCTCGACCCAGTTGACGTTCACGGCCCCAGGGATGTGGCCTCCCCGGGCGGATCGAACATCCTTGCCTAGATACTCGCCCGCGCTCCGGGTATCGAGGGATTTTACGGTCGGGTCGTTGAGGTGGGCAACTATCCAGGAGGCGTCGGCAAGCTTCTCGGGGTCGGGCCGTCCGCGGTAGGTGGCCGGCTCCACGCGCGCAGGGGCCCGGGTTACGGGCCGTCTCTCACGGGACCACTTCAGCCACCCGCCGTTTAGGAGGCGGGCGTCGGGGTGGCCCATGTAGTCCAGGGCGAAGAAGAGGCGCGAGGCCCAAAGCCCTCCTTTCCCGTCGTATAGGACAACAGTGTTCTCTCGGCTGATCCCGTGGTCGCCGAAGATGGCGTTGAGCACCTCAGGCGGAGGAAGCATTCCCTTTACGCCGCCACGCTCGACCCTAACCTGGGCCACGTCGAAGTGAGCCGCCCCGGGGATATGACCCTGCATGTACTCTCCAATAGGTCGCACGTCGAGGATTCGCACTCCCTCATCTTTCCCGTGCTCGGCCACCCAGGTAGTATCAACCAGGAGCCGGTCGTTGGGATACCCGGCCGCCCAGGCCGTCAGGGTGGTCCAGGACGTCGCCCCAAATACCAATAAGGAGATGAAGAGCCCCGCGCATCCAAGCAACCCTACAGCCCTTGCACGGTAGGGCCTCTTGCCGTAGCTCACCGACGTCTTCTTATCTATACTAATTTTCGTATCCCGGTGTGTCATGGTTCTGATCTCCACACCATGCGAAGCTTGTAGTTAAGTCCTAAGAGGGCTCTTAGCACGAGCCGCCCGCGATGGCGGGGATAATCGAGACGTCGTCGCCCTCCCTGACCGCAGTTGAGTCTCCATCGATGAACCTGATGTCCTCATCGTTCAGGTAGATGTTGACGAACCGGCGGATGGCGCCTGTTTCGTCGCAGATGCGCTCTTTGATGCCTGGATACTGCCGATCAAGGTCCTCCACAAGCTCCTTGATGTTGCTGCCCTTGGCATCGACCTCGGCCCGGTTCTGCGTCAAGCCCTGAAGAGGTGTGGGTATGCGCACCGTGATAGCCATGGCGTTACTCCTTCTTGGGGTTATTAAACATATCGACGAACGAGCTGAGTCTCGGCTCGATGAGCAAAGGAGTGCCGATCTTTCCGATAACGGCCTCCTGAGTCTTTAGGCCGTGGCCGGTAATGGAGAGCACGGTGAGGTCATCGCTGTCTATGCGCCCTTGTTTGACGAGCTTGCGGGCCACCGCTACGACAACGCCGCCTGCCGTCTCGGTAAAGACGCCCTCCGTCTCGGCGAGCAGCTTCATGCCATCGACGAGCTCCTCGTCGGTTACATCCTCGCCCCATCCGCCGGTCTCCTTGACTACCCGGATGCCGTAGATTCCGTCGGCGGGGTTTCCGATAGCGATGCTCTTGGCGATGGTGTTGGGCCTGACCGGCCGGAAGAAGTCTTCCCCCTCTTTGATCGCCGTGGTCACGGGGCTGCAGCCGGTCGCCTGGGCCGCGTAGACCTTGCACGCGGCCTCAGGGATGAGCCCCAAGGAAGCTAGCTCCTTGAACCCTTTGTCGATCTTGATGATGAGAGAGCTGCCGGCCACGGGGACGATTATGTTGTCGGGCGCCCTCCAGCCGAGCTGCTCGGCGACCTCATAGGCGTATGTCTTGGAGCCGTCGCCGTAATAGGGCCTGATGTTGATGTTGACGAACGCCCAGTGATAGTTGGCGGCAATCTCGCTGCAGAGGCGGTTGACGTCGTCGTAGGAGCCCTTCACACCAATGAGATTCGCTCCATAGATGAGGGTTCCCAGAACCTTTCCCTCCTCCAGGTCGGCGGGGATGAAGATGTAGCTTTGGAGCCCCGCCTGAGCCGCCATGGCGGCCACCGAGTTGGCCAGGTTCCCGGTGGAGGCGCAGGCCACCACCTCGAAGCCGAACTCCCGGGCTTTAGTGATGGCGACGCTGACCACCCGGTCCTTGAAGCTCCATGAGGGGTGATTGACGCTGTCGTTCTTCACGTAGAGGTTGTTAAGCCCCAGGGCTTTGCCCAAGCGTTTTGTCCGGATCATAGGGGTCATTCCGACGTGGAGCCCCACGGCGGGCTCACCGTCGATGGGCAGCAAAGGACGGTAGCGCCACATGCTATTGGGGCCGGCCTCGATGCTCTCCCTGCTTATGACCCTCCCGATGCCCTCATAGTCGTAGACCACCTCCAGGGGGCCGAAGCAGTATTCGCAGACGTGAAGGGGCTCTTTTGGATACTCCCTCGAGCACTCACGACATTTGAGACCGAGGACGAAACTCATATCGCCTCCCCTTAAGCGGGTCCGGCATCCAGCAAAAAACCTCTTCCCGGGGCGAGAAGAGGCCTCCCGTACGCGCTAGGCCGGCCGGGTCTTCTCATCTTTCAAGGTCCGGGGACCCTGCGGGATTTAGCACCGGACACTCCCCGGACTGGGAGCCGGTTGCTGCGGCTTCAAAGGGCCCGTCCCTCCGCCGCTCTGGATAAGATTATCCTATGGGAGAGCAGAACCTACCACAACGACGCTGCGGTCGTCAATGGATTATCGACCGTCGGCCGAAACCTCTGCGGCCACTTCCTCCCGCTCAGGCCAACTGAAATACCGCTCAAAAGAGAGGTACCGCTCACCCCCGTCGGGGAAGACGGTCACCACCGTCGCTCCCCGTCCCAGCCGTTCTGCTACCTTCTGGGTCGCCCAATAGGCGGCTCCAGCCGATATACCGACGAATAGCCCCTCCTCGGCAGCCACCTGCTTGGCCGCCTGGTAGGCATCCTCGTCGGTCACGGTCATTATCTCATCGAGGATCTGTTGGTTGAGCACCTTCGGGATAAATCCCGCCCCGATGCCTTGAATCATGTGCATCCCTGGCTTATTGCCCGAAAGGACGGCGCTCGATGCAGGCTCCACCCCGACCACTAATAGATCGGGATAGCGGCCCTTCAGGACCTCGCCGACCCCGGTGATGGTCCCCCCGGTGCCGATGCCGGCTACAAGGGCGTGGATGGGCTCCTTGGCCAAGGAGCGGAGAATCTCTCTCGCCGTTGTCCGTCGGTGAACCTCCGGGTTCGCGCTGTTGTTGAACTGCTGTGGCATGAACCAGTTTTCGTTTGCGGCCTGCAGCCGCCCAGCCTCATCCACGGCTCCCTGCATGGCTTGCTCGGGAGGGCTTAAGACCACTTCAACCCCGAAGGCCTTGAGGATGTTGATCCGCTCAAAGGTCATATCCTCCGGCATTACGATCACGACGGGATAGCCCTTGACCGCCCCCACCATCGCCAGGCCGATTCCCGTGTTCCCGCTGGTCGGCTCAACGATCGTCCAGCCCGGCTGGAGGAGCTCGTGTCGCTCGGCATCCTCAACCATCGACAGGGCAATCCGGTCCTTCACGCTCCCGCCTGGATTGTAAAATTCCAGCTTGGCGTAGACGTTTGCCCCGTCCTTCGCCGTGGTTCTGCGAAGCTTAACCAGGGGAGTGTTTCCGATGAGGTCGCAGGCGTCTGTAAAGCATTTCCGGCCCATCGCAATCTCCCATAAAAAGGGGGAATAATGGAAAATCCCGAAAAACTCTGCCCCTATTATACATTCCTGTCTAAAATAGTCAACTATTTTTCTCCATCAAACCGACATTGATAAAACGACTTTAAAAACAGGCCAGCTTGACACCCCCCAGCCCCTCCCGTTATCCTTCCCCCGTTTACTGGATTAAAGACCCTCCCTACGGAGCGATCCATGGCAAGCTACGACCTCGCCATCATCGGCGCCGGGCCCGGGGGCTACGTGGCGGCCATTCGTGCGGCCCAGCTAGGAGGCCGCGTGGTCCTCATCGACAAGGACGAGCTAGGCGGGACTTGCCTCAACTGGGGCTGCATCCCAACCAAAGCCATGATCGCCTCGGCCGAGGTCTATAAAAAGATAAAGGAGGCGGCTGAGTTCGGCATAATATTAGAAGGTGAAGCCCGGGTCGATATGGGCCGCCTCATCGACCGGAAAGACAAGATCGTCGCCACCCTCGTCAAGGGCATCCAAACCCTGCTGAAGAGCCGGGGGGTTACTTACCTTCACGGTCAGGCCCGCTTTAAGAGTTCCACTGCCATCGAGGTGACCGCCGCCGACGGGGCCGCCGAGACCGTCGAGGCGGCAAAGACCATCGTCGCCACCGGCAGCCGCCCGGTTTCGATTCCTGCATTCCCCTTCGACGGCGCATCCATAATCTCCTCCGACGAGGCCGTCAACCTGAGGGAGCTTCCCTCCCACCTGCTCATCATCGGCGCCGGAATCGTCGGGTGCGAGTTCGCATTCCTCTACCACGAGCTCGGCTGCCGGGTCACCATGGTGGAGATGATGGAGAGGGCCCTCCCCTTTGAAGACGGCGAGACCAGCCGTCTCATCGAGCGAGAGCTTAAGAAGCGCAAGATCGCCCTCCATTCGGGCACCAAGGTGGATAAGGCCGAGCGCCAGGAGGACGGAGTGGTGCTAATCACGCTGGCGGGGGGTGAGACCGTCGAGGCCGACCTGGTGCTGGTCTCCATCGGACGGCGCCCCAACACCGACGGGCTTGGGCTCGAAGCCGCCGGGGTTGACTTAACCGGGGGGGGCGAGATTGTGGTCAACGAGCGGATGCAGAGCTCCACCGAGGCCATCTACGCCATCGGCGACGTGGTTGGCGGGGCGCTGCTCGCCCACAAAGCCTCGGCCGAGGGCATCGTGGCCGCCGAGAACGCCATGGGCCGAAACCGGGTCATGAACTACGACATTGTCCCGGCGGGTATCTTCACCATCCCCGAGGTGGGGGTGGTCGGCATCACCGAGGAGGAGGCGGAGAAGCGGGGCCTCGCATACCGGGTGGGCCGCTTTCCCATCAGAGCCTTAGGAAAAGCCATGTGCGCCGGAGAAACGGTAGGCCAGGTGAAGGTCATCGCCGAGGAGGAGACCGACCAGATTCTTGGCGTCCACATCGTTGGCGACCACGCAGCCGACCTCATCCACGAGGCGGCGGTCGCTATGCACGCCGGTATGACGGCCTCTGAGCTTGGCGACCTCACCCACGCTCACCCGACTCTGTCCGAAGCCATTATGGAGGCCGTCCACGACGTCCACGGCATGGCGATCCATATCCCGCCGAAAAGAGAAGCGTGACACCATCTCAACGCCTCCTGCTGGAGGGAAAACTGATCAGCGTTTCCGCCCGATCTCGTTGGAGCTTCTGGGGGGCGTGGCTATCCACCGGAGTGGTCTTGTTCGTGGTAGTCTCGGCGTCCGTGGCCCAGGACGAGACACCGGCCTACGAGGCTCCGCCGGTCCTTCGGGCCGCCGACATCCTTCCCCCGGCCCTCCGCAAAAGCCCGTATCACACCGTCGCCGACCCGGTATCGACGGACGGGCACTTTTACCACTTTACGCTACGTTCCCGCTACGGACGATACGACGTCGTCTCGCTTGAGATGCTCAAGGTGCGCGTCCACGAGGTATCGATACTCGATCGGGCCGTAGAGCTGAAAAACGAGTACGAGTTCCTCAACGCCGCGGGCGAGCGCATCGAAGCAACGGGGGAGGCGCTGGTGAGAACTGTGGTCCATCCGGTCGAGACAGTAAAGGCCGTCGGACAGGGGCTTGGAGAGAGGTTCGCGGCACTTGGCCGCCTCTTCAAGGGCAGGAAGCGGAGCAAGCGGCGGGACTCATTCGTGAAGGAGATCTTGCTGGCCAAGCACAAGAGGAAGGTGGCCGATGAGCTAAATGTGGACGTATACTCCTCAAACCCGCAGATTCAAGACCTCCTCAACAGCATCGCTACCCAGCGGGCGGCGGGTCAGGCAACAGTCAATCTCGGGGCCATCTTCATCCCCGGGGCGGTGGGTATCGTGGTCAGCCTCGGGAAGTTCAGCGCCACAATGAACTCGCTCCTGAGGGACAAGTCGCCAGGGGAGCTGGCCGACATCAACGAGGAGAAGCTCGAGTGGATGGGTGTTGGGCAGGAGCTCCTCGATCGCTTCATCAATCACCCGGAATACTCCCCTCGGCACCAGACCTTCCTCGTAGGCGCCCTTGAGCAGCTGAGCGGTGTTGGCAACCGGGGAGCCGTTATCGAGGCCGCCCTGCACGCCACCGACGAGGCCTCGGCCCTCTCCTATCAAAAGACGGCCGAGATGCTCGCCTCCTACCATCTCAAGGAAGCCCGAATCCATCGGCTGGGGATCGCTGCTGGGATGCCCGTCGCCTACACGGTCGACGGAACGACGCTCGTAGCCGCGCCTTCCGACTACGTCCTTTGGGACGCCGAGACGGAGAGCGCGATCCATGCCGTCGGAAAAGTCGGGCATCAACCCCCGACCCATCGGCGGGTGTTTGTGACCGCCGGACGCCTGAGCCCTAGGGCCCGGCAGGGCTATCGGGCATGGGGCTATTTAACCAGGGAAGGCTACCGGGTCTCTCTATAAAACCTCAATGTGGGCGCAGGCCACACTCCGTAATAACCACATCACCCACACCCCATAGGAAATGCCTGGAGGAGGAGACCCCCCCAATACCGATGGCCCAGGGGCCGTGCCCGTGATAGACTTAAGGTAGCGAACACTCTCCAAGGAGCCCACCAGGGGAGGACGGAATGATTCCCGTTGCGCTTACAATTGCGGGTTCTGACTCAGGTGGCGGAGCGGGAATTCAGGCCGACCTTAAAACCTTCACCGCGCTCGAAGTCTTCGGGACAAGCGTTATAACCTCTGTGACAGCCCAAAACACCCGAGGGGTAACCGACATCTACGACCTGCCGGCCTACATTATCGGCCGCCAGATCGACGCCATCTGCTCGGACCTCCCCGTGGCCGCCGCAAAGACGGGAATGCTCTCCAACGTCGAGATAATCGAGCACGTGGCCAAGAAAGCTGTCGAGCACGGGATTCCCAATCTCGTGGTAGACCCGGTGATGGTGGCAAAAAGCGGCGACTCGCTTCTTATGCCCGAGGCGGTCCGGACCCTGGTGGAGAGGCTCTTTCCCCTGGCCACAGTGATCACGCCAAATAGGCCCGAAGCCGAGGTTCTGTTGGGAAAGCGTCTTCGGAGCATGGCTGACATGGCCGAGGCGGCCCGGGCCCTCAAGCGGATGGGGCCCAAAAGCGTGCTCGTCAAAGGCGGCCACGGGCGGGGCCGCGCCATCGACATCTTCTTCGACGGCCGGACCGTGACGGAGCTCGTCTCCGAGCGTATCGATCAGCCCAACACCCACGGCACCGGCTGCATCCTCGCAGCGGCCACCGCCGCCCACCTAGCCCGTGGGGCCTCGCTCGCCGAGGCGGTGAACCGTGCAAAGCGCTTCGTCACCGAGGCCATCCGGCATGGGCTGGCCATCGGAGGCGGTACGGGGCCGGCCGACCCAGCCGCGACCATCCACAAGGCCCTCCACCGGTCCCACGTAATAGATAGTCTCACCTCCGCCCTGGAGCGGCTCAAGTCCGCTAGGATCGGCACCCTGGTGCCGGAGGTCCAGACCAACCTGGGTTACGCCCTGCCGAAGGCGCTGGACCGCCGTGATGTGGCCGCCTTCCCCGGTAGAATTCACCGGGTGGGCGAGACCGTCCGGGAGGTGTCCCCGCCGAGCTTTGGGGCGAGCCAGCACGTGGCAGCCGTGATACTGGCGGCCATGGGCCACGATCCGTCCGTACGCGCAGCCATGAATCTCCGCTACGAGAAGAGAATTCTCGCGGCCTGCCGGAAGGTTAAGCTGGCGGTCGGGGCCTTCGACCGCTCTAACGAGCCACCTGCCGTCAGGCGCCGCGAGGGGGCGAGCCTCGAGTGGGGCACCGTAGAGGCCATCGGCCGGGCCGGCAGCGTCCCCGACGTCATCTACGACACAGGCGGCCACGGCAAGGAGCCCATGATCCGCGTCCTCGGCGTCTCGCCGGAGGCGGTTGTGGAGAAGGTCCTGGCCATCCAGGGGGCCCTGGCGCGTAAGGCACGCAGCCAAAAACGGTGAGGCTTCCTCCAGCTACCGGCGGACATCGCTTGCTCGCCCTGGGCGCCTTCGTCCTTGGCCTGCTTGTCCGGCTAGCCGTCGCCTGGAAACCTCTGCCTATCCTCATCTCCAAGGTGCTCCCCGACGCCGCGTTCCATTACCTCACAATAGGCCGCCACCTGGTCGAGGGGTTGGGGCCGACCTTCGATACGCTTGCCCCCACCAACGGCTTCCACCCACTGTGGATGGGCGCGGTGGCGGGGCTGACTACGTTGCTCGGCCCCGAAAGCCCATTTACCCTGCACGGCGTTCTCACCGCGGGGGTACTCCTCGACGGCCTAACGGCCCTCGTTCTCTATCGGCTCTTCCTTGTAGCTTTCGGAAACCGGACCGCCGCCCTGGTGGGGATGGTCGCCTACTGGTGGAATCCCATGGCGGTCGCCCTGAGCGTCAACGGACTGGAGACGGCCGCCGGCCTCCTTTTTCTGATCGCCTGCGTCTTGCTCTTGGTTCGCCGCCCTCCGGGGGGTGGCTGGCTGCTCGGCCTGGCCGCCGGGGCGGCTGTGCTGGCGAACCTCGACAACCTCGGCTTTGTGGTCGCGCTCCTCGGGACCGTCTTCGTCGTCGATAGGGGCTGGGGGAGAGTGGCCGCCCTCTACAAGATTTCGTTCAGCGCTTCCCTGGTCGTAGCGCCCTGGGCCGCCTGGAATTGGGTGACCTTCGGCCCAGCCGCCACCGCGAGCGTGTGGGCGGCGCCCACCGTCCTGCATCAAAACTTCCAAGCCGTGGCGGGCCCGGGGTGGGGGCCGTGGGCCGCCGTGGGGCTAAGCCTCCTCCGCCAGACCTTCTTTAACGACCTTCCTCGGGCCACGGGGCTCTCGTATCTCGCGATCGCGGCCCTGCTGATCGTCGGGATCGGGGCGTTGGACCAGAGAACGCAGTACCCGCAGCGCTCGAGGACCATCGCTCTCATGCTGGGCCCGTTGGCCGTGGGGCTGCTGGCAACCCTGGCCGTCCACGGGGCGGTCTTCTGGACTGTGAGGCCCTGGCGACTCGCTCCGGTGGTGCTGCTTACCGCCGTCACCCTCGGGTGCGGAGCGGCGTTGCTGGCCGACCGCCCCTGGGGGCGGGCGACCGTCCGCGCCCTGCTCTTGGCCGTGGCGGTCCTCTACATCGGGGTGGGCTGGCGAAGCTGGCAGGAGGGGCTCTACCCCTGGCAGACGAGCTCCCTGCAAGCGGCGCGGTGGGTGACCCAACATACCCCGCCGGGCACACGGCTGGCGGGATTCAACGTGGGCATCTTAAGCTACGTGAGCGGACGGACGGCGATCGACCTGGACGGCTCGGTGAACAACCAGCTTTTGCCATGGGTTCGGCGTCGAAAGCTGTGGAGCTACTGCGAGCGCCACGGGGTGCGATTCCTCGTGGCGTCGGAGGAGGTCTTCCGGACAGTCTACCGGCGGGCCTGGGGGCCGGAGCCGGCGGAGCTGCCGCTCGTGGAGGTCGCCCGCTTCTACCAGCCCGGTCTCGCCTCAGCCGAGCTGCCCGTGATAGTGTATAAAGTGCAGGGGAGCAGGTTGGGAGGGAAGAGCGGCCCCTAAGAGCGGTCGTCTAACCCTTGACATGCCCCCGAAGCCGCCCTATCATTCGACAATCGTCATGACCAAACCCCGTAGCTCCTCACTTTCAATACACCTTCTGGGGGCCGTTGCCGTCATGCTCCTTGCGGCATTGACGGCGTGCTCCCGCACCCCCATCGAGAGGGCGGTCTCAGGCAAGTTCACTCCGGAGAAAAACAACAAAATCATAACCGGCTACTGCACGAGCTGCCACAGCCACAAGGACTTTAAAGCCGACCCCCACCTGGTCCTCGTCTCCACCGTGTATGAGAAAGAGCCCTACCTGGGAGCTACGGAATGTCGCATCTGCCACGGTATTCAGGTCAAAGGGTGGGCCATTTCCTGGGTTAAACGGACGACCCGCAGGCCTCACGGCCGCCTGACCCCTCTCTCGGAAAAGGCCAAGCCCCCCCCGGCGCCACCTCCGGCTAAGTAGGATCTGAATACCTCACTATCTCGCCCGGCTCTTTGGGTCGAGAATGTCCCGCAGCCCGTCGCCCAAGAAGTTGAGGCCGAGCACCACCGTCATGATGGCAAGGCCGGGGAAGGTGGTCAGATGGGGGGTCGTGAGCAAAAATTCCCGCCCGTCGTTGAGCATGCTGCCCCAGGAGGGCGTCGGCGGCTGGGTCCCCAAGCCCAAGAAGGATAGGCCCGCTTCAGCTACTATGGCCCCCGCCATGCCGAACGTCGCCTGGACGATGACCAGCCCCAGGACGTTGGGAACGAGGTGGCGGGCGATGATGCGCCTGGCGTCGGCCCCAAGAGCCCGGGCGGCATGGACGAACTCAAACTCCCTGAGCGCCAAGACCTGTCCCCTCACCAGGCGGGCATAGCCGACCCAGCCCAACACGGTCAGGGCGATGACGATGTTATTTAGGCTCGGGCCGAGGATCGCCATCACGGCTACGGCGAGCAAGATGCCGGGGAAGGCGAGCAGAATGTCGATGAGCCGCATCACGACCTCATCCACAACTCCGCCGGCGTAGCCGGAAACGGCGCCCACGACAGTCCCGACAAAAGCCGAAAGCATGACCGTGGCCACTCCCACGTAGAGCGAGATGCGGGCGCCGTAGATTATGCGGCTCAGGATGTCGCGGCCGAGCTTATCCTGGCCCAGGGGGTGTGTGATGGACGGGCCTGAAAGACCCTCGGCCAGGCGGATCGCAGTCGGGTCGTAGGGCGAGATATAGGGCGCGAAGATCGCCACGACGACGAGGACGAGGAGAATCAAGAGCCCCAGGGCGGCCAAGGGGGTTGATCGTACGAACCGGGCTAAGCGGCTATTCATACCGAATCCTCGGGTCTATGAGTCCGTAAAGGAGGTCGGTGGCGAAATTGACCAGCACGTAGCCCAGGGCGATAATAAGCACGCAGCCTTGCACGAGGGGGTAGTCGCGGGCGTTGATCGCCTGGATTGTGAGCCGGCCTATCCCCGGCCAGGCAAAGATGGTCTCTGTGATGATGCTTCCGGCCAGCAGGCTGCCGATCTGGAGGCCAACGATGGTCACCACGGGAATGAGGGCGTTTCGGAAGGCGTGCTTGAGCACCACCAGGCTTTCGCGAACTCCTTTGGCTCGCGCCGTCGTGATGTAGTCGCTCTGGATGACATCCAGCATACTGGCGCGGGTCATCCGGGTCAGAATGGCGGCCATCGCGGTCCCCAACGTGATGGCGGGAAGGACTACGTGGGCCAGGCTCCCCCGGCCAGAGACGGGAAACCAGCCGAGCTTCAAGGAAAAGACGATAATCAGAAGGGGACCTAGCCAGAAATTCGGCATGCTGATGCCCAATAGGGCGAAGACCATCGAGCCCTGATCGACTAATGAGTCCTTCTTGTAGGCGGCGAGCAACCCCAGTGGAATCGCAAGCAGCAGGGCGACTGCCATCGCGGCCGCCGCCAGCTCGATGGTCGCGGGCAAGCGGCGTGCGATGCTCGTAAGCACCGGCTGTTTGGTGTGTAGGGACTGGCCGAGGTCCCCGCGGACCAGGCCCTTCAGGAAGGCCACGTACTGCAGATGAATGGGCTTGTCCAGGCCCATTTCATGACGCAGCGCCTCCCTATCGACCGCCAGGGCCTGCTCGCCCAGCATAATCTCTACCGGGTCGCCGGGAATGAGATGGACGATGAGGAATACCACCGTAACGACCCCGAGCACGACCGGGACGAGTAAGCCAATCCGTCGAAGAACGTAGCGGCGCACCGGCTATGCCCCCCTCATCGGCCGGCAGTCGCGGGGGCCGATGACTTCAGGTCGAGGTAGGCCCCCTTGAGGCCCGAGAAGTCCTGATTCGCGTAGAGGACGAATCCCTTAAGCTCCTTGCGCATTACGGCCACGTTCGAGGCGTGCCACAATGGCACGTAAGGGAGGTCCTCGGCCAGAATTTTCTGAACGCGGCTGTAGACGGCCCGGCGGGCCTCTGGCTCCATCGTGCCTCGGCCTTTCTCCAGCAGCCGGTCAATCTCCGGGTTGCGGTAGCGGTTGCGGTTGGCGCCCCTGGGGGGTATGTTCGCGGAATGGAAGATATAGTGATAATGGTCGGGGTCGGTGATGCCCACCCACGTGAGGGTATACATCTGGAAGTTGCCCCGACGGATGTCGGCGTAGAAAGTGCCCCACTCAAAGTTCTTAATAAGCACCCGGATCCCAACCTCTGCGAGCTGGGCCTGGAGGACCTCCCCGATGCGGCGGCGCACCTCGTTCATGCTCGTTTTGTAGATGATGGTGAAGCGGGGCTCCGCCCCCGGCGGGTCGGGAAGCCCGGCCTCGTCGAGCAGCCGGCGGGCCTCCTCGGGGTCATAAGCGTAAGTGTGGACTTCGGGCTCGAATGCCCAGTGAGAAGACGGCAGGAGGCCCCTGGCGGGGACGGCTAATCCCCTCAGGATATAGAGGATAATTCCCCGCCGGTCAATAGCGTGGGCGATGGCCTGCCGCACCCGCCGGTGGCGCAGCACCTCATCCTCCAGGTTAAAGCCGATATAGGAAAAGGAGGAGCCGGGACGCGTCAAAATGCGCAGATCGGGATTCCGCTCCAGCCGGGGCAGAGAATCGGGCGGGACCAGATTGATAAGGAGATCTAAGCCACCCCGCTCCAGCTCCAGCAGCCTCACCATCTGGTCCGGGATGACCTTGATAATAATCCGCTCGATCCTAGATCGACCCTCCCAGTAGTCCCCGAAGGCCTCCAGGAGGACGTGCTCATCGGCCCCCCACTTAATAAACCGAAAGGGCCCGGTCCCTATGGGCTCGCGGAGGACTGCCTCGGGTCTTCCGGCGGCGTGGTGCTTGGGCACAATCGCCATGACCGCATTCTGAAGAAAGGGCGCATAAAGCTCTTTTAGGCGGAACTCGACCGTATAGCGGTCTAAAGCCCGAACGGACTCGACGGGCGCATAGCTCACCCGCCGGGGCGATTGAAGAGCCGGGTCCATGACGCTGAGGAATGTGTAGACGACGTCCTCGGCCGTAAGCTCACTTCCGTCGTGGAACCGGACCCCGCGGTGGAGGTGGAACCGATAGCTTTTCGGGTCGGGCCTCTCCCAGCGGGTGCAGAGATCGCAGACGAGCTTCCCGATGGGGTCCTTTTTCATCAATCGGTTATAGACCAGCTGGATAACATGTAGGCTGGCGACATCGATTGCAAGCCGGGGGTCGAGGATTGTGGGATTTGCCTGGACTCCGACAATGATGGTTCCGGGCTTGCGTTCGATCGGGGACCGGCCGCAGGCCACGACGAGGCCCACCGCAAGGCCGATGGCCAGCCCTCGCGTGGCAGTACGGGTATAGGTCATGCTGGCCCTCTGGAAGAAGGCGGCTTCGCCTCCTCGCCTATGGTACCCGGACCGGAGGAAAAGTCAACATGAGGAAACCTGTTCGGCTTGACGGTTCTTAAGGCGCTGGCTATCATGGCCGGTAGGCGAAGACCAATACCACGGTCTTGAGGTCATCCACTCAGTGCTTCCCAACCTGATTTTCGACTGGCCAGATATCGTGTTCGACAGCTACGGCGAGATGCTGGTCTTTGGGCCTTGCCTCGTCGTGGCTACCCCCGCGAGACGGTCATGAGGCGGCGGGGCGCCTGCATCGCCGTCGGTTTGGCAATCGCCCTTGGGGTGGTGAGCCCAGCGAAGGCGGGCCCGCTCCTCCAGGGGCGCGTTGAAGCCGCTCTGGCCTCTTCGTGTGTGCCTAAAGCCGACATCGGCGTCCACGTGGTTCGCCTCAGCGACGGCGCCACTCTGGCCGCCCACCAGGCCGACCGGCTCTTCATTCCCGCCAGCAACGTCAAGCTCCTGACCACGGCGGCGGCCCTTCGCACCCTTGGGTCCGACTACCGCTTTACCACCAAGCTCTACGCCGCAGGGCCCCTGGCCGGGGGCATCCTCAAGGGCGACCTCGTCCTCAAGGGCTTTGGCGACCCGGAGCTGGTGAGCGAGAGGCTCTGGCTCCTCGCCTCTGCCTTGCGTCAGAGGGGGCTACGCGAGGTCGCTGGAGACCTCGTCATAGACGAGTCCTTTTTCGATGACGAGGTGCGGGCCCCGAGCTGGGGAGGCCGCACCAGCACACGCGCGTTCTACGCCCCCGTAGCGCCGGCGAGTCTCAACTTCAACGCCGTAGCCGTCCACATCGAGCCCGGCCCGACGCCGGGGCAGCCCGCCCGGGTCTTCCTCGACCCGGAGACGGCCTTTCTGAAGCTGGTCAATCGCGCCACCACCGGTAGCGCCGGCAGCACGCGAAACCTCGTCGTCGACCGTCGGGGCGGAGAGCGATCCAACACCATCGTGGTCCGCGGCTCAATCCCGTACGATGAGGAGCGGGCCACCCACTACCGGAGCATCACCCATCCGTGGCGCTACCTGGCTACCGTGCTCTCCGAGGTGCTCCGCCGAGAGGGGATCGCCGTCAAGGGCAGGCTTCGGGAGGGCCGCGTGCCTAAGGGCGCGCTCGAGCTCTTGACCTTTGAGTCCAAGCCGTTTGGCCGGATCGCCCAGGACCTGAATAAGCTGAGCAACAACTTCGTCGCCGAATCGGTGCTTAAGACCATGGGGGCGTCCGTCCACGGCCCCCCGGGAAGCTTTGACAAGGGTCTTGCGGTTGTCCAAGACTTCATGAGCTCCATCGATATCGCGCCGGGGAGCTACCATTTGGGCGACGGCTCTGGCCTCTCGCCGGCCAACCGTCTTACCACGCGCCAGATAACCACGGTGCTCACCGCCATGTGGCGCGATTTTCGCTACCGACCCGAGTACCTCGTCTCCCTTGCGGTGATGGGTATGGACGGCTCGGTGGACGAGCGGCTCGCAGAGACCCAGGCCGTCCAGCGCCTCCGTGTCAAAACGGGCAGCCTGGCCGGTGTGAGCGCCCTTTCTGGATACGGCGTGGCAGCCGACTCTGAAGAGCTGGCTTTCTCCATCATCATCAACAACAAGACCTGCGGGCTACCCCTAATGCAAAAGGTCCAGGACGCCGTAGGGCTTGCCCTAGTGACATCCCCCGCCAAGGAGCCGAAGCCGCGATGACGATGCCTCAACGCTGGAGTGTAAGGGACGCGCCGCCAGAAGAGGTAGAGGCGCTCGCTTCGTCCTGCTCGATCCAACCTCTTGTGGCTCACTGCCTAGTCGCCCGTGGGGTGAAAACCCCCGACGAAGCCGAGGCCCTCCTTCACGCTCCCCTGGAGGCCCTCCACGACCCGTTCGATATGCGGGATATGGACCGGGCCGTCGAGCGGCTCTGCCGAGCCATCAAAGACGGGGAGCGGATCGCCGTCTACGGGGACTATGACGTAGACGGAATGACGGCAACCGCCCTTCTCGTCACCTTCCTACGTGAGTGCGGTGTAGAGCCCTCCTACCGCCTCTCCAACCGATTCAGCGAAGGCTACGGGATGCACACCACCGCCATCGACGAGATGGTCGAAGAGGGTGCGAGCCTCATCGTTACAATTGATATGGGGATTGGAAATTTCAATGAGGTGGCCTACGCCGCCGAGCGAGGGGCCGACACTATCGTGACCGACCACCATGAGCCACCACCTACCTTGCCCCCCGCTGTGGCCGTGCTCAACCCCAACCGCACCGACTGCCCCTATCCCTATAAAGGGCTGGCGGGTGTCGGCGTCGCCTTCAAACTGGTGACGGCGTTGCGTAGCGCCCTCCATAAGGAGGGCTTTTTCGGCACTACACCGCCCAATCTCAAACGCCACGTAGACCTCTTCGCCCTCGGGACGGTGGCGGACGTCGTCCCACTGACGGGCGAGAACCACCTGCTGGTCAAGCACGGCCTGGACGAGCTCTCCGCCACTCGCAAGGCCGGCCTCCACGCCCTCAAGCAGGTCGCAGGTCTTAAGGGCAAGCGCGTCACCGCCGGGCATGTGGGCTACGTCCTCGGGCCTCGGCTCAATGCCGTCGGCAGGCTGGGGGACGCGGCCCTTGGTGTCGAGCTGCTCCTGGCCCAAAAGCAGGACGCGGCTCTCAAACTAGCCCGCCGCCTCGAGCAGGAAAATCGCAGACGACAGTCCCTTCAGCAGACCGTCTTCGAAGAGGCCCGCATCCTCGTCGAAGAGGGTGGGCCGCTGCCGCCGGCTCTGGTGTTGGCCAGCGAGGCCTGGCACCAAGGGGTTATTGGGATCGTGGCCAGTAAGCTCGCCGAGCTCTATTGGCGTCCCACCATCCTTATAAGCGTTGACGGCGACGTGGGAAAGGGCAGTGGCCGCTCCATTCCCCGATTCAATCTATACGAGGCTCTTAGCCGATGCAGCGGCTTGCTCGAAGAGTTCGGGGGCCACCGCGCCGCCGCAGGTTGCACCATCGCCTCCGAGGGCATCGAGGCCTTCAGGGAGGCGTTCTCTCAGACGGTGGCGAGCATGATCGAGCCCGACGCCTTAGAGCCGGAATTGCTCCTCGATGCCGAAGTGCCTTTGGACATTTGGACGACCGACCTGATCCGATCCCTCGACGGCCTGGAGCCCTTCGGGTCGGGGAACCCCTCGCCCTCCTTCGCCACACGGGACGTAACCATCCACGGTGAGCCCCGGTGGGTGGGAAAGGACCGCACACATCTCAAGATGGGCGTCAGCGACGGCAGTGCGCAAATGGATGTTATAGGCTTCGGGGCCTCCGGAAGGCTCCCCGAAATTGACCTCCGCCCTGGGACCAGGATCGATCTCGCCTACGAGGCTCAGATCAACCGGTGGAACGATCGAGAAACCGTTCAGCTGAAGCTCGTCTCCCTTCGGCCCTCAGAAAAAACGGGTCGGGCGGAAAGCCCGTCGTGACGGCATTTTTTGCTTGACAGGTGGTTCCATGTATCGTTTAATAATTGCGAGTGACCATAGAGGGAGTCATGTCCGCTCGGCCAGCGGGCAACGGGAGTCATTTTTAAGCGCTCTTCTCCAGGGAACGAAGGAGAAGGAAATGACCAAGGCGGAACTCGTGAGTCATGTTGCTCAAGATTGCGACATCAGCAAGGCGAAGGCAGGCCAAGCGGTGGATTGCGTCGTCAGCTCCATCCAGACCACTTTGGGTGGAGGGGGAAGAATCGCCATCGCCGGCCTCGGAACCTTCGGCATCTCTAATCGGGCCGCCAGGATGGGCCGCAACCCTCAAACGGGTAAGCCAATTAAGATTCCGGCCCGGCGGGTGCCGACTTTCAAGGCGGCCAAGGCGCTGAGGGCCGCTGCTTCCTAGGATAGTACGGATCCTTCCATAGGCTTTATTCCAGGCGCCCGGCAACCTATTCCACAATTGTGGTCCGTGCCGGGGGGAAGGATGGTTTGTCCTTTTAAAAGGAATACACCTTCACCGCTCCCCCCGGCCACCGAAGTAACTATAAGACGACTGTTTTCAAGACGTTATGGGATTCGTGGGGAGGTTTGTCGCGGCTTCCCCAGACTATACCGTCGCCTGAAATACCTGAAATCACCCCCCTTTACTATCTATCTGCGATCTCCGTCCGTTGCTCCGAACTGGAGCCTTTGATATATTGCGGTTGACGGTTTATCCCTCCCCGGAGAGGAGCAAGGGATTCCTAGATGAGAGCATACTACGAAATCCTCCCCGTCTACGAGCAACGTTGGGCTGAGCGCCCTGATTCCTACTACTTTGTTCCGCTGGCCAACGCCCTCCGAGCCGTTGGCCAGCCTCAGCGTGCCATCGAAACCCTGAACCAGGGCCTGGAGCGCCACCCCGACTACCCCGGCGCCAGGGCGGCTCTGGCCCTGGCCTACTTCGACTCAGGACTTCACATGGAGGCGGAAGAAGAGGCCAAACGGGTTCTGTCCTCGCAGCCCGAGAACCTCCTCGTCGGGAGGCTGCTCGTCGCGTGCCACCGGGAGGCTGGCCGCCTGGGGGAGGCGATGGCAGAGACCAAACGGCTCCTCGAACTCGCTCCCGATGACGAGAATCTCAAGGAAACATTGCAAGGGCTGGAAGAAAAATTGCTCAAAGAGACCGAAGAGGTCTCGGCCGCCTCCACCGCTCAGGAGGTCGAATCGGCCCCTCCTGTAACGGGGCCCGACGAGGAGGAGGCCTCTGAAGAAGGCCTCGAGGCCATGGTTGACGATTCTTCGGCCGTGGAAGAAATTCACGCTCTCTTTCCTACCGAACCAACCTCTGAACCTATTGAGGAAGATCGCACCGCCCATGTCGTAGCCACCCTGGAGGGGTGGTTGGATAAGTTCGAGCGACGACGGAGCCTACCGCCAGCCAATCGTTGACATCCCACCGGACCTCAAGTAATCTAATCGGCCCACAGACTGTGCCTTACCAGGAATGGAACCGGCGCAGGAGGGGCTCATGATCCGTCTCTACCAGGTCAGCAAGTACTACCATCCCAAGGTTCCGGCTCTGGACAATATTACGTGCAGCATCCGCCGGGGCGAGTTCGTCTTCGTGACCGGCGCCAGCGGGGCCGGAAAGACGACTTTCCTGAAACTACTCTACGGCGCCGAGAGGGCCGACCGTGGACACGTCGTCGTCATCGGTCGCCCAATGGGTGAGCTAAGGCCACGTCAGCTTCCCGAGCTTCGGCGCCGAATCGGGGTGGTCTACCAAGATTTCAAGCTCATCCCGTACAAAAATATCTTCCAAAACATAGCCCTGCCCTTGAGAATCAACGGTATGGCCGAGCGGGAGGTGAAGCAGCGTGTGTGGAGCGTGCTTAAGCAGGTGGGGCTAACCACCAAGGTAGAGACCCTCCCGCCGATGCTCTCCGGAGGCGAGCAACAGCGGGTGGCCCTGGCTCGGGCGCTTGTGGCCGAGCCGACCATCCTACTGGCCGACGAGCCTACCGGAAATCTCGATCCGACCCTTACGATGACGATCATGGGCCTGCTGAAGGAAGCTCACGGACGTGGGGCCACGGTCGTGGTCGCAACCCACGATGACAGCATCATCGAGCGCATGCCAGAGCGGACCCTGATGCTGGAATGGGGAAAAATTGTTGGCGAGGAGGTGTAGGCGCCATGCGGGGGCTCGGACAGATTCCCTTCTACTTCAGAGAGGCCGTGGCCCACATCCGTAGCCACCTTTGGCCCAGCCTCGTGACCTTCTCATCCATTGCGGTCCTTCTGTTCCTTTCGGGCATGGGCGCCTGGGCATGGTTGAGCTTCGAGGGGCTGGCCACAAGCTGGAGAGAAAAGGCGAGGTTCATCGTCTACCTGCAGGACGATGCCGCCGATGGCCAACGCGAGGCAATTGCTCAGACGTTGGCCGGCCTCCACGAAGTGCAGGCCGTTCTCTTTGTATCCAAGGACGAGGCTTTACGTCGCATGCGGGCCTCCCTAAATGGACAGGAAGATATTTTGGAGGGGCTAGAAGACAACCCACTGCCCGCTTCTTTCGAGGTGACCCCTAAGCCCAACGCCCGTCGGGTGGACGCTCTCGACCGGGTGTCCGTAGCCGTGAGCGAGCTCCCAGGGGTTGATGAGGTTGAATACGGCCGGTCGTGGTTGGGAAGGCTCGATGCCATGAGCGCAGTGGGCCGGGTGGTGGGCCTGACAGGGCTCATTTTGATGGCTTCGGCGCTCGTCCTTCTGATCAACAACACCATCAAGCTTACGCTCTACACCCGTCTTGAGGAGCTCGAGATTTTGAAGCTCGTCGGGGCTCCCCCTCTGTCGATGGGGGCACCGTACGTAATCGAAGGCGCCCTAAAGGGGCTGGCAGGCGGGATCCTTTCCGGGGCAGCAATGGTCCTGGTACTCTGGGTTATCGAGGCGCGGTATGGAGCGGCGCTTCACGAGGCCATAGGTCTGGGGCCGATGGCGAAACTTGCTCTGCCGGTCGCCGGGGCCGTGGTTGCCCTCGGCCTACTGCTGGGCATTGTAGGGAGCACCAACGCCGTCCGTACAGTGGTGAGGCGGCTACCGTGATTCGGCTTCGCCCCAGCCTTACATCCATTGTTGGGCCCACCATCGTAGCCATACTTTTGCTGGGGACCGTCGGGGCAGGGGCCCAGCAGATGAGCAGGGAAGCCCTCCAGGAGCGTTTGAGCCGCCAGCGAAAGGCCCTGACAGAGGTCGAGGACCAGCTACGGCGACGGTCGGACCTGATTGAGTCGGAGCGAGCCCGGGAGCGTTCGATTCTGTTGGAATTGGAGGCGGCCGACCGGCAGGTGGCCGTTATCAGGACCGAGGCCGACCTGGCCGCCCGCGAGGTGGCCACACACCAGGGACGGACCAAGACCCTCGAGGCCGAGATTTCTGAGCTCGAGGCCCAGCAGGCCCTCCAGCAGCGCTCGCTGGCGAAACACCTTCGGCGTCTCTACCGCCAGAGGTCTCTGACGATCGCGCAGGTCCTGCTTACCGCTCCAACCCTCACGGCGGCCGCCGAGCAGGCCAAATACACCAGAAGGCTCGCAGAGCTCGACCGAGGACGCATCAAGCGCTATAAGGACACGCTGCAGGCGCTCCAGGCGCGTCGTGGTCAACTCAAGACCACCGACTCAAAGCTCGCCAGGGCTCGTGCATCGCTATCTCGCCAGGCCGACAACCTCCGCCGGCAGGCGAAAGCCAAACGATCTCTTCTGGCCTCCATCCAGCGGGAGCGTCGCCTCAACGAGCAGGCCCTGAAGGAGATGGAGGCGGCTGCCAGAGACTTACAGGCGCTTGTAGGCAGGCTCGAGAGCCGGCCTGAATCTCATATCCCCTCCGTCGTCGAGAAGCAGAGCGGCTCTTTAATCCCCTACGCCGTTGAGAGGGAGCGCGAAGCCGCCTCCCAGCCGGTATCTTTCTCCCTAATGAAAGGCCGTCTTCCCTGGCCGGTCCACGGGAGTCTCCTTAAGCTATCTGGCCGGGCCGCCCGACTCCATCGGGGCCTCACCATCAGGGCATCGGAGGGGGACCCAATCGAGGCCGTGGCCGCAGGAACGGTCGTCTTCGCCGACACCTTCAGGGGCTACGGCAACATCTGCATCATCGACCACGGGACGGGCTATCACACCCTCTACGCTCACGCCCTGGAGATCACCGTCAGGGTCGGCGAGCGGGTGGAGGCGGGACAAGTCATCGGCCGGGTCGGCTCGAGCGGGGCGGCCGAAACCCCTCGGCTCTACTTCGAGCTCCGCCATCGAGGCCGACCCATCGCCCCCCGAGCGTGGATGGTGGCCGGCGCACAATGAGCTAGCGAACAGCCCCCCCCTGTGCTACCATATGTGAGGGACTAAACGATCTCGTAGGAAGGGCCCATTCTGTGAAAACCATGAAGCAACTTTGCTCGATTATGACGGCCGCCGCTTGGGCGGTGGTTCTTCTGACAAACCCGGCCCAAGGTCGGGAAGACACCTACAAAGGCCTCAAGACCTTCTCCGAGGTGCTCTCCCTGGTCGAGTCGAACTACGTCGAAGAGGTCAAAAGCAAGGACCTTCTTCAGGGAGCCATACGAGGGATGTTGCGCTCCCTTGACCCCCACACCGCATACATGACGCCCGAGGCCTTCAAGGAGATGCAGGTCGAGACGGAGGGCCAGTTCGGCGGACTAGGGATAGAGGTTACAATTCAGGACGACGTCCTGACGGTTGTAGCGCCCATCGAGGGGACTCCTGCCCACAAAGCCGGCGTGGAACCAGGGGATCGGATCATCAAGGTCGACGACGCCTCCACGAAGCAGATGACCCTCCTGGAGGCTGTCCGCCTCATGAGGGGCCCGGTGGGCACCCCCATCACCATCACCGTAGTTCGAGAGGGGCTCGAGGAACCGAAGGAGATTATGATCATCCGGGATCTCATTCACATCCAAAGCACCCGGACCCGCTTTATAGAGCCCTCTATCGGTTACGTCCGCCTTAAAAGCTTCAACAAGACGACCAGCAAAGATCTAAGCAAGGCGCTCGAGGATCTGGAAGGCCAAGGCATGAAACGCCTCATTCTCGATTTGCGTAACAATCCTGGGGGCCTGCTCGACCAGGCCGTCGAGACGGCCGGTCTTTTTTTGGAGTCGGGCAAACCCATCGTGACCATAAAGGGCCGCAACCCCAAAAAAGTTTTGCCCCCTTTCACCGCCCAGAATTCAGGCCACACCGACTATCCGATGGTCGTGCTCGTTAACGCCGGAAGCGCCTCAGCAAGCGAGATTGTGGCCGGTGCGCTCCAGGACCACGGACGGGCGGTCCTGCTAGGGGCGACCACCTTTGGGAAAGGCTCGGTCCAGACGATCGTCCCGCTCTCCGACGGCTCTGGGCTAAGGCTTACTACTGCCAAGTACTACACGCCCAAGGACCGGCTCATTCAGGGCATAGGAATTGAGCCGGACATCGTGGTGTCCAACGACACCCCCAACGCGATTGCCGACGATGTGTCGCGCCGCCGCCGAATGCTCAGGGAACGGGACCTTGAGGGCGCCTTGAAGGGCGAGAAGCAAACAGATGAGCCCGATCTCCCGGAGGATGAGTGGACCAAAGCCCTTCGACAGGACCAGCAGCTCCAACGGGCCATCGAGCTCCTGAATGGGTGGGAGATTCTGGCGAATCAGACCGCTACAACCGCTCCAGTCCCAATAGCTCCCCATTCGGCAGCCCAAGTCCAGCCGACCACCCAGTAGTCCAGCGCCCCCGCTAAGAGCCATGCGACCAAAGGCCAAAGAGCGCAAAGGCGACTTGTTCGGCGCCCTGGCTGGACCCACGTCGAGTCGCCCCCGCCTCCGGCTCCTTCCGTTGGCTCTGTCGGCCGTGGGAGCCCTGGCTGTGGCGGTCTGGCTCATGTGGACGGCTACCTCTCCTCCCCCCACCCGCCCGACCTCCTCTCCCGCGTCCGCCCTCACGAGGCCCGAGGCCGCCGCGTCGGCCGTATCCACGCCCGAGCCCTCCGTACCCAGCGGACCGCGCGTCGCCATTGTCATTGACGACCTCGGCCTGAGCCTGAAGGCAGCCGAAACCCTGCTCGGCATCCCCCAGCCCCTGACTTTCGCCGTCCTTCCCAAACTGACCCACTCCCGGGAGATCGCCGAGGCGGCGGCGGCGGCGGGCCGCGACGTGCTCCTTCACTTGCCCATGGAGCCTCTCGACTACCCGGCGAAGGACCCTGGCCCCGGCGCCATCTTTAAGTCTATGACCAGCGAGGCGATGGCGGAAGTTCTCAAGGAGGACCTCGCGGCTGTCCCAAACGCCGTCGGGGTCAACAACCACATGGGAAGCCGCCTGACCGAGGACGAGGAGGTGATGCGCCTCATCCTGACCATACTCAAAGAGCGCCGGCTCTTTTTCCTCGACAGCTACACCAGCCCGCGGTCTGTGGTCTCGGAGGTCGCCCGCGAGCTGGGCATACCGACAGCCTCGCGCCACATCTTCCTCGACCACGAGCCGGAGGGGGCCGACTACGTGGCTGCCCAAATGGACCGGCTCGTAGCCGTGGCTAGGCGGCATGGAGAGGCCATCGGCATTGGCCACCCCCGCCCGAGCACAATCGCCGCCCTTCAGGAACACCTGCCGAAGCTCGCCGAGGCGGGCATCACCGTGGTGCCCCTCTCCACGCTCATCTCCGCCCGTTGAATCATCATTAGGCCTCACCTATAATGCGCCCCATGCTCGTTCTCGGAATCGAGACCAGTTGCGATGAGACGGCCGCCGCGGTAGTCGCCGACGCCTCCGACATCCGCTCCTCCATCGTCGCCACACAGTTCGACGTCCACGCCCGCTACGGGGGCATCGTGCCTGAGCTCGCCTGCCGCCGACACACCGAGAACATTCTCCCGGTTGTCCGTGCGGCGTTGAGCGAGGGCGGGGCAACGCTCGAAGAGATCGACCTCATCGCCGTCACCCGTGGGCCGGGGCTCATCGGAGCGCTGCTGGTAGGGCTTAGCTGCGCCAAGGCCCTCGCCTATGCCTCCGCAACACCGTGTGTGGGGGTCAACCACCTTGAGGGCCACCTGGTGGCCCCGATCCTGGAAGGGGCCGACTACCACTACCCTCTGGTGGCGCTGGTCGTCTCGGGCGGCCACACCGAGCTCTACCGGGTGGACCGGCCTGGCCGGATCGAGCTTTTGGGCCAGACCCTGGACGACGCAGCCGGCGAGGCTTTCGACAAGGTGGCAAAACTCCTCGGGCTCAGCTTCCCGGGAGGCCCGATCATCGATCGGCTAAGCGAGGAGGGGGATCCCGAAGCCGTCGCCTTCCCCCGCGCCCTCATGGACCGCGACACCCTCGACTTCAGCTTCTCCGGGGTAAAGACGGCGGTGAAGTACTTCGTGGACGACCACTCCATCGCCCCTGCCCCCTTCGGCTCCCAGGGCCCACCCCGCGAGGAGGACTTGACGGCCGAGGTCTCCCAGGCGCTCAAAGACGTGGCCGCGAGCTTCCAGGCAGCCGTGGTAGACGTGTTGGTGGCCAAGACCCTGGCGGCGCTCCACCAAGTCGGCACGCGGGAGCTGGTCGTGGCCGGCGGGGTGGCCTGTAACCGCGAGCTTCGGGCCCGTCTCGATGCGGCGGCCGCCGCTGAAAGCCTCAACCTCCATATTCCCTCACCGGCCCTCTGCACCGACAACGCCGCTATGATCGCCGCGGCCGGCGCGCTGCGGGTGCGCCGGGAGGGATGGCCGCCCGATGGCTTCTTGGAGATGGACGCCGTCGCCAACCTCCCGTTAGCAACGGCCCTGGAGGTCATGGAGGGGGCCGGGTAAGGCCGCCCACACGCACGTGCCAGCGAACGTCGAGGCGTCCTTTCCCCCTGCCCGACAAATCGTGGCCGAGACCGCCTGCGGCCCTGTCCCTACGGCCGTCTACGATGTGGGTGGGCCCGACGAGCACCCTCCCGTCCTCTTGCTTCACGGCCTGGGTGCGTGGAGCTACACCTGGCGGCACCTCATTCCAGGAATCGCCGCTAAAAGGCGGGTGGTGGCGGTGGACCTGTTGGGCCACGGCGCCACCGACGCCCCCCGTCGAGCCGATTACACCCCCCGAGGGCTTTTGAACCACGTGGAGGCGGCGCTGGCCGCGTTGACGGTCGAGAGGGCTGTTTGGGTCGGAAACTCCCTCGGAGGAGGCCTGGCGCTGCTTGAGGCCATCGAGCGGCCAAGGGCGGTGGCGGGACTCGTGCTCCTGGCCCCTGCGGCGTACCCTCAGCCGATGCCCAGGTACCTGGGGCTCCTTCGATGGCCGGGAGTCCCGGCAGCGCTCCAATTCTTGCCGGCCAAACACATCGTGCAGGCAACCATTGGGGGGGCCTTCTACGACGCCACGTTGTTGACCCCAGCCCTGGTTGAGCGCTACGCCGCCCCCCTGAGCGCCCGGCTGCGGCGGCGGGCCGTCCTTGAGGCCGGAGCCCGCCTCTGGCCCGAGGACCTGGAGGCCATCGTTTCCCGGGTGCCTGATATCGAAGCCGAAACCCTTGTAGTGTGGGGAGAGGAGGACCGCGTCACACCGCCACCCTTGGCCGACCGCTACAGCGAGGAGATCGCCCGAAGCCGTATCGTGATGTTTTCGGGCTGCGGCCATGTGCCCCAGGAGGAGCGGCCCTCCGAGGTCCTCGCCGAGATGCTCCCTTTTCTCGACAGCTTGGGCGAGTAGGCCAACACGCTTACCGCCTCCTGCGGCCATCTGGCGGCCTAGATGCCCACGCCCATTGGGGAGAGCAAAATGCTCCAGGCGGATTGACATCACGCTCGCTTCATTTTACAATTCTTTCTCTGCCAATGGGTTAGCGTACCCCTGGTTCTCTGTTGGGGTGAGATCATCTTCATGGAGGTCTCACCTCTACGAATAACGGAAGAGACCGAGATGCGAAAAGCGCTCTACCCCGGGACCTTTGACCCGGTCACCAACGGGCACCTGGACATTATCTCCAGGGCGGCGAAGCTCGTCGACGAGCTCATCGTCGCGGTGGCCGAGAGCCCGCAGAAAACCCCCCTGTTCAACCTGGAAGACCGGCTGCGCTTCATGAAGGAGGGGTGTCAGGGAATACGCAACGTCCGTGTGGAGTCCTTCTCCACGCTCTTGATAGACTACGCCAAGTCGGTGGGCGCCCATACGATTATTCGAGGCCTTAGAGCGGTTAGCGACTTCGAGTACGAGTTCCAGATGGCCCTGATGAACCGCACGATCGACCCCGAGGTGGAGACCGTCTTCATGGTGCCGGGCAATGAGTATACCTTTCTCTCCTCCCGCATCGTCAAGGAAGTCGCCGCGTACGGAGGGAAGGTGGAGAGCCTCGTCCCCCCGATCGTTCAGCAGGCACTTGAGCAGAAACTACTTACCAGGCGGTAGAAGACCCCCATGAGCATGCGACTCGCAAAGAGGGTGGGCCGCGTCAACCCTTCGGTCACCCTGGAGCTCACCGCCAAGGTCCGGGCCATGCAGGCGGCCGGCCAAGACGTCATCGGTTTTGGGGCCGGCGAGCCCGATTTCGACACCCCGGGGCCAATCAAGGAAGCGGCCGCCAAGGCCCTCGCCGACGGCTTTACAAAGCATACCCCAGTGGGAGGCACCCTCGAGCTAAGGGCCGCGATCGTGGAGAAGTTCGCGCGGGAGAACGGCCTCAGCTACACCCCCGAGGAAATTCTGGTCTCCTGCGGGTCGAAGCACTGCCTCTACAATCTCTTCCAGGCATGCCTGGAGGCCGGGGATGAGGTGCTCATCCTTGAGCCCTACTGGGTGAGCTACCCTGAGATGGTCGCCCTGGCCGATGCCACACCGGTCTTCGTCCCGCCCGCCGACGACGGCAGCTTCAAAGTCCAGCCCGATACCCTTAGGGCTCACCTCACGGACCGCTCGCGGGCCGTCATCATCAACAGCCCCTGCAACCCCACGGGGGCGGCCTACACCGAAGAGGAGCTCCGGGCTCTGGCGGCTGTGGCCGAGGAGGCTGACTTACTAATTGTGAGCGATGAGATTTACGAGCACATCGTCTACGACGGATTCAAGCCGGTGAGCATCGCCGCCATATCGGAGGAGATCAAGGCCCGCACCATGGTCGCAAACGGGTTCTCCAAATCCTTCAGCATGACCGGCTGGCGGCTCGGCTACATCGCCGGCGACAAGGGCGTTATCGCCGCGATGACCACTATACAGAGCCAGTCTACCTCCAACCCAACATCCTTCGCCCAGTGGGGCGCCGTCGAGGCGCTGCGCGCCCCTCTGAAAGAGGTGGAGGCGATGTTGAGCGAGTTCACCCGTCGCCGCGCCGTCATGGTAAAGGGCCTGAACTCCATCGACGGAATCACCTGCTCCACCCCGCAGGGGGCGTTCTACACCTTTCCGGACGTCTCGGGCCTCTTCGGGCGGCGGTTCAAAGAGAGCGAGCTTCAAGGCTCTCTCGATGTGTCGGCCTTCTTGCTTGAAGAGGCCAATGTGGCGGTCGTCCCAGGGATCCCTTTCGGCGACGACCGCTGCCTTAGGCTCTCATTCGCCTTGAGCCTGGAGGACATTGAAGAAGGCCTCGCACGGATCGGAAAAGCCGTCTCCAGTCTCTCCTGATTTTCCGCGTTTTTCCGCGAATTTCCGCGATCCTCTTTTTTCCGCTAATTTCTGCCTATTTCCGCGATCCACTTTTTTCCGCGATCGTCACCCTTAGACTTTGAGCCTGGGGTCCCAGGCGTCGCGGAGGGCCTCGCCGACGAGGTTGAAGGCCAGGACGGTCAGAAGGATTGCCAGGCCCGGAAAGACCGTCAGCCACCATGCGTCGAAGATGTAGAGGCGCCCTTCTGTGAGTATATTGCCCCAAGTGGGCTGGGGCGGCTGGACGCCGAATCCGAGAAAAGAGAGGCCCGCCTCGGTCAGGATCGCCCCGGCCACCCCAAGGGTCGCCGAGACCAGAACGGGGGTGAGGGCGTTGGGGATGAGGTGGCGGAGGATTATCCGGGGCGCCCCGGCCCCGACGGCGCGGGCCGCCTGGATGAAATCCCGCTCCCGGAGCGAAAGAATCTCACCCCTGATGAGCCTGGCCGTCCCCGTCCAGCCGGTCAGCCCCAACACGATGATGATATTCCACAGCGAGGGCTTGACCAGCGCCACGACGGTGAGAATGAGGAAGAACCGGGGGAAGCAGATGACGATGTCCACCATACGCATCAGCACGTTATCGACCCACCCGGCGAAGTGCCCCGCCGTCGCCCCGACGACAACCCCGATGGTGATGGCGATGCCGACAGCCACGAAGCCAACGATCAGGGAGATGCGGGCTCCGAAGAGCATGCGGGCGAGAACGTCGCGGCCCAGGTGGTCGGTGCCGAGGGGGTGAGCCAAAGACGGGCCGAGAAACCGACTGGCCACATCGGTGGCCGCCGGGTCGTAGGGCCAAGCCCCTCCCGTTAGCTCCAGGCCGAAGTAGACGGCCGAGACCGCAACAAGCGCGCCGATGACCACGAGCCCTCCCAGGGCGAGCCGGTTGGTTGCGAAACGGTGGGCGAGCTCGGCCCACGGGCGGTACGGCTCGCCCGCCTTGACCGGCTCCTGATCCACAACGTGCTCACGCTCGAGCGACATCATCACCTCAGTCGTACTGGACCCTTGGGTCCACGACGGCATAGAGAAGGTCGGCCACAAGGTTGCCGATGAGCGTTAAGACCGCAGCAATCGCCAGAAGCGTCATCACGGTTGGATAGTCGCGGGAGAGGACCGACTGAAAAGCAAGTCGCCCGATTCCCGGGTACGCAAATACCGTCTCAATGATTACGCTGCCCCCGATGAGCTCGGGGATGAGGAAGCCGAAGATGGTTATCATGGGCATGAGGGCGTTTCTAAGCGCGTGTCGATATCGGACGTCCTCCTCGGAGAGCCCCTTTGCACGGGCCGTGGTGATGTAGTCTTGGCGGGTCACCTCCAGCATGCTGCCCCGCATGTAGCGCGACAGAGCCGCGACCGAGCCAAAGGCGATGACCAACGAGGGCACCAGCAGGTGCCAGAGCCGGTCGGCAATCGTCGCCCCGATCGAGAGCTCCTGGAGGCCGAAAGTCCGAGCCCCGAGGACCGGCAACCCGAACCCCTGGACGAGCAGAAGAATGAGGAGGTAGGCCAGCCAGAAGCTCGGCATTGATATCCCGATGAACGATAAGATGGTGGTGGCATGGTCCCCCCTGGAGTATTGGTGGGTGGCGGAGTAGACGCCCAAGGGGATGGCTATCGAGAAGCTGATGATGGTGGCCACGAGGTTGAGAAGGATCGTCGCCGGCAGCCGTTCGAGAATCTTCGTGAAGACGGGTCGGCCATCCTTGAAGCTCTTGAGCTCCCCTGTCGCCATATCCCGCAGCCAGTACCAGTATTGACGGTGGTAGGGCTCATCCAGGTGGAAGTTCTTGCGCATCTGCTCGATTACCGCCGGGGAGACCTTTGGATCGAGGGTCAGCCCTATAGGTGTTCCCGGCGCGAGGTGAATCATCATGAAGGAGAGCACCGTGATGCCGAATAAAACCGGCACGGCCTGGATAAGGCGGCGAATTGCATACTTGGGCACGCGTCCCTCCTAACTAGGGGTCAGAACAGGCCCAGTGGTGCGCATCCACCGGATCAGGTGGTAGAACAGTCCCGCCTTGGGCATGTCTATGGGCCGAAGGAGCTCTCGTCCGTCGGGGGCGGTCTCCAGCAGTTTGAAGGCTCCCCGGTGGAGGGCGGGGGTCCCCTCGCCCACAAAGAGGAAGGTGTATGGCTGATCCTCGTGAATGAGCCTGTGGATTTTCCGGTAGATGCGGGTTCGCGTGGCCTGGTCGTACTCGGTCCGGCCCTCCTCGATGAGCCGGTCCACGGCAGGGTTGTCGTAGCCCACGAAATTAAAGCCTTTTTCCCCTTGGCTGGAGTGCCAAATTTCGTATATGTCGGGATCGAGCCCCAGGCTCCAGCCGAGCACGCAGGCCTCGAAATCTCTGGGGTTGATTTTCCGGGAGATGAAGACGCTCCACTCGTAGAGGAGAATCTCGACGTCGATGCCCACCTCCCGAAGCTGCCTTTGCACGAGCACGGTTACGTTTTGCCTAGCAACGTTGCCGTTGTTCGTTATGAGCCGGAAGCGAAAGGGGCGGCCGTCCTTATCTAGGATGCCGTCGCCGTCGGTGTCGCGCCACCCCGCTTCGGCCAGCAGACGCTTCGCCAGGGCCGGATCGTACGCCAGCGGTCGAATATCGTTGTTAGCGTACCACATCTGCGGCGGGAAGGGCCCCGTGGCGATGACACCCAGTCCATGCAGGATGTACTCGATGATCTCCTCCCGATTAATCGCGTGGGTCAGGGCCCGACGAACCTTCCGGTCGGCGAAAAGGGGGTTGGTGAGGTTCCAGCCGATGTAGGTGTAACCGTTGCCGACCCGCCTGAAGACACGAAAGCGCTCATCGGCCGCAATTCGGGCGTACTGGTGTGGCTGGGGATTGTCTTGGTCTACCTCGCTCGTCATGAACTCCAGCTCCTTCAGGGCCGCCTCTGGAATGATCCGGAAGGCGATCCGGTCGAGCAGGGGACGCCCCTCCCAGTAGTCTTCGTTGGCAACCACCGTTATCTGCTCGTCGCTGACCCACTCGTAGAATTTAAAGGCCCCCGTGCCTATTGGGCGGCGGTTGAAAGAGGCCGTGTTGATGTCTGGGTCGTCCGCTAGGAGGTGTTTTGGGATAATCCCTATTCCCCAGGCCTCTAGGCTTGGGGCGTACGGCCGCTTGTAGGTGACCCTCACAGTCAGGGGATCGATTACCTCCACGGAGCTCACCAGCTCGAAGTTTGGTCGGCGGACCGTCTGGGTCCGTTCGTCCATGAGCTTCTCGTAGGTGAACTTCACGTCCTCGGCGCTGAAGGGAGCTCCGTCGTGCCAGCGTACCCCATCGCGCAGAAAAAAGGTGATGCTGGGCCGATGGTCGGCGACAAGCACCTCTCGATTGATGACGGATCCGACGGGCTTGTCCGGCGGACGCCCGGCATCCTTGGTGAGGGTGGCGATGAGGCCCTCGACCCGCTCGACAGTAAGCTCTGCGGGTCCAAGGACCTTTAGAATCAGACGACCGGAGTGCTCCGGGTCAAGCTCCAAGAGGCGGCCAGCCCGCAGGGGTTTCTCCTCTAGCGACTTCTTTAGCCGGGAGCCCAGGATGTTCGATGAAAGGGGGGCGCCGTCGGGGAGGGCGGCTCTGGTGTCTAAACGCACGGTCACGAGGGTGATCGGCGCGACGGCCCCGCTGGGCAATGCGGCCAGCAGGGGTTTCTCGATGGCCTTCCCCGCCGTAGCCAGATGCACGACCAGGCTCGTCGGTCCAATCGGCTCAATGCCTTCCACCTTATAGGTGGCTCGTCCCTCCCGTCCCAGGTGGGCCCCAAGCCGCTCGGCCGCATCGGTGGAGGTGAGCCCGGCGGACGGATCAAGATAGACGAACGTCTTCTGTGTGACGGTCCAATGGTGGGCCAGCTCGCCTATTAGGTGCTTTTGGGTCTCATCGTACTTGACCAGGCCGTTGAAGACGAGCCCGGCTATGAAGCTACTGGATGCGTCGGTCAGGAGTATGGGGTTAAGCTTTTCAGCGTCGCCTATGGAGCTGACGACAAGCTGGTTGATTCTTCGGTCGAAATTACCCCGAGCTACGAGAAATGCCAGCAGAAAAGATGCCCCAACTAGAATGGGCAGGGCGAAGAGGATCCGTCGGATGCGCATCGGTCGGGTGCCGGGCGGTGGTCCGGCTAGGTGGGGCCTACCGTCCGGCAGGGGCCTCCGAAGGAGGTGATTGAGGGGGCGCGGGAGCTCTGCCCTGGGTCGTTACGATGCTTCCCTTCCCAAGCCTTACTTTATATATCGTGAGACCAAGTGAGGTCAACATGAAGATGACCGCAGCCACGGTTGTGAGCTTGTGAAGGAAGCTTGCGGGGCCCCGGCTGCCGAACACCGTCTGGCTGGAGCCTCCAAATGCCGCTCCAATGCTCGCTCCCTTGCCCGACTGGAATAAGATGATGATGATAAGCGCCAGGCATACGGAGACGTGGAGGAGTATCATGAGCGTCAACATACTATGACCCTTTATTGAACCCTACGATGGCGGCAAAGCTATCCACCTGGAGGCTGGCTCCTCCTACGAGGGCTCCATCGATGTTCTCACAGGCCATGAGGTCTCTAATATTGTCAGGCTTCACACTTCCACCATAAAGGATTCGCGTCTTTTGGGCAAGGGCCATCCCACGACTCTCGGCCAGGGAGTTTCGGATGAGGCGATGAACCTCCTCAGCCTGTTCGGGTGTGGCCGTAATCCCCGTCCCTATGGCCCAGACAGGTTCATAGGCGATTACTACGCTTTCCATCTGATCGGCGCCGACGTTTGTGAGCCCGGCGTCGAGCTGGCTTGCAACTACCTCGAAGGTTTTGCCGTCGTTGCGCATCTCCAGCGTCTCTCCGATGCACATAATGGGATGAAGGCCAGCGGCAAGGGCTGCGAAGAGACGTTTGTTGACGGTAGCGTCGGTCTCCCCGAAAAGCTGGCGCCTCTCGGAGTGTCCGATGATGACATGGCTGCAGCCGACCCCCACTAGCATAGGCCCGCTTATCTCACCCGTAAAGGCCCCGCTATCCTCCCAGAAGATGTTCTGGGCGGCCAGTCGGATGGAGCTGCCCTCTAGGACCTCCGCGACCGGACGCAATGCGGTGAAGGGTGGGGCCACAGCGACCTCGACCCCATTAAAATCTCTGAGGGCCTTCAGGAGCCCTCTAGCAAAGTCCACCGACTCTTCGACCGTCTTGTGCATCTTCCAATTACCGGCGATGAAGGGGGTCCGCACGAGAGACTACCCTTCCCGGTCGTCTAGGGCCGCCACACCAGGAAGCTCCTTGCCCTGGAGGAACTCGAGGCTCGCGCCGCCACCGGTGCAGATATGCCCGATGCGGTCGCCTACGCCGGCGGCATGGACGGCGGCCACGCTGTCGCCACCACCGACGACGCTCACGGCCTGACTGTCGGCGACCGCTTCGGCGATCGCCTTCGTACCGGCGGCGAAGGCCTCGATCTCGAAAACTCCCATGGGGCCGTTCCAAAGAATGGTCTTTGCCCCGGCGATAACCTCTCTGTAGGCGGCAGTCGTCATGGGCCCTATATCCAGGCCCATGAAACCCTCGGGAATAGCGGGCCCCTCGGTAATGGCCGTCTTTGCATCGGGGGCTATCTTTTCTCCGGCTACGTGGTCCAACGGCAGCCGTAGGTCGACCTTTTTTTCTTCGGCGTCCCTGAGGATGGTGGACGCAACGATTAGCTTGTCGTCTTCCACCAGAGAGTTGCCTACAGCGATGCCCTGGGTCTTGAGAAAGGTGTAGGCCATTGCTCCTCCGATGAGGAGGGTGTCTATCTTCGCCAAAAGGTTATCGATGACTCCAATTTTGTCCGATACCTTCTCCCCGCCTAGAATGGCGATGAAAGGCGATTCATAGCTGTGGAGGATGCGGTGCAGGGCGCTCAACTCTGCTTCCATGAGGAACCCGGCCACCGCTGGCTGGAGGAGGAGGGTGATACCCGTGGTGGAGGCGTGGGCCCTGTGAGCGCTTCCGAAGGCATCGTTTACGTAGAGGTCGCCGAGGGCAGCCAGAGCTTGGCAGAAAGCTTCGTCGTTGGCCTCTTCTCCGGGGTGGAAACGGAGGTTTTCCAGCAAAAGGATGTTGCCTTCGGCCAGGCCGTCTATCAGATGCTGCACGCCCTCACCAGCGCAGTCTTCGGCCATCTCCACAGGCCGTCGAAGGAGCTCGGCCAAGCGCTCGCCAACGGTCTTCAGGCTCATCCCGGGCTGCCGACTTCCCTTGGGGCGGCCGAGGTGCGAGGCAAGAATGAGCCTTGCCCCTCTAGTGATAAGGTATTCGATGGTGGGCAGAGTGGCCCTGATGCGTGTGTCGTCCCTGATTTGCCCATCGTCGTCCAGAGGAACGTTGTAATCGACCCGGACGAAGACCCGCTTGCCTTTGACATCGATATCCTTGATGGTTTTTTTCATTTGAAACGGCCCGTGGCCACTCCCTGGCGATGCGGGTGTCCTCAGGGCTATAATCCATGGCCGGCGATGTACTCAATAAGGTCCACCACCCGCATAGAGTAGGCCCACTCGTTGTCGTACCAGGCGAGCACCTTAACCATCTTTTTGTCGATCACGCGGGTGGACTCGGCGTCCACGATTGAGGAGCGGGGGTCGCCGTTGAAATCGATAGAGACCAGCGGCTCCTCGCTGAGACCGAGGATGCCCTTAAGCTCCCCATCGGCTGCAACCCTGAACGCATCCAAAACTTCCTCCTCGGTGACCTCGCTTTTGAGCTCCGCGACGAGGTCCACCAACGAGACGTTGGGCGTGGGTACGCGGATGGCCATCCCGTCGAGTTTGCCCTTGAGTTCAGGTAAGACCTCGGCAACCGCTGACGCCGCTCCAGTCGTGGTGGGAATCATCGAGACGGCGCCCGCCCGGGCCCTCCGGAGATCCTTGTGAGGGAGGTCGAGGATCCGCTGGTCGTTGGTGTAGGCGTGGGTGGTGGTCATGAGGCCGTGGACGATGCCGAAGTTATCGTTCAAGACCTTCGCCAGCGGCGCCAGGCAGTTGGTGGTGCAGGAGGCGTTGGAGACGATGTGATGTTTGGTCTTGTCGTAGGAGCCTTCGTTGGCCCCGAGGACCACGGTTAGGTCAGGCTCCTTTGCTGGCGCTGTGATAATGACCTTCTTCGCCCCGGCTTCCAAGTGCTTTCCGGCTCCTTCTTTGTCCACGAAAATGCCCGTAGACTCTACGACAATCTCAACGCCAAGCTTTTTCCAGGGAAGAGCGGCCGGGTCTCTCTCGGCGAGCACAGTGATGGGCTTGCCGTCCACGACGATTGAGCTGTCGTCAACCTCGACCTCGCCAGGGAATGCGCCGTGGACGCTGTCGTATTTGAAGAGGTGGCCCAACGTCTTGGCGTCCGTAATATCGTTGACCGCCACTACATCAACCGCCTCACGCCCGAGCGCCGCTCGCAGTACAATGCGGCCGATACGACCGAAACCGTTGATGCCAACTTTTACCGCCATGGCGCGCTTCCTCCTCTCAGATGACGAGATGAGACAGGTAAAAGATTAAAAGAGAGTCAACCTCGCTGAATAGAGAAAATTCAGCCGAGGCAAAAACCTCGGCTTCCCGGGGTTTCATGAGTTGTTTGGAGCATGTGACCGGCCATCGTGTACCTATGAGCGACGAGGTGTATTCTCGTATAGGGTTTGGGCCTTGTCAAGGCTTTTTGGCCTCACTCCGCTCGGGCCGCCGTGTAGACGTAGACGGCGCTCGCCCCTGCTCTTACGAGGACCCGGGCTGATTCCCGAGCCGTCGCTCCGGTCGTGAGGACGTCGTCGATCAACAGCACTGTCCGGCCCTCGGGCCTGGCCCGGGGAGCCAGGGCGAATGCTCTCATGACGTTTGCGCGGCGCCCGGCCCGACTCAGGCGGCTCTGCGGTGGGGTGTGTCGCACCTTCCGAAGCCAGAGCCGAAGAGGCCAGCCCGTTGTTCGTGCCAGTTCGCGGGCCATGAGGGTCGCCTGGTCGAGCTCTCGTTCCAGAAAACGCTCGGTGTGAAGAGGAATTGGGACCACCGCATCGGGGACGAGCTCGCCGAAGAGGCTCGGATAGGCTTCGATGAGAAGGCCCGCCAGAGCGAAGGCGGCTTGAGCCTTGGGCCGGAATTTCATCTGGAGAATCATGGTTTTTAGTTGGCCCCTGTAAAGGCCGACGGACCTCGCCCTTACGAAAGGAGGGGGATGGGTGCGGCACAGGCCGCAATCGGCTCCCTCTTCGATGAAGGAGGCTCCGAAGGTCCAAAACGGCTGGCTACAGGTATCGCAGGCCGGGCCGTCTAGGCGCGCTACCTGTCCGGCGCAAGTTGGGCAGAGATAGGTGTTGGGACTATCGGACAGGAAGGACTCACAGGTAAGGCACTGCCGAGGAAAGAGGGAATCGGAGACCAGCCGGCCTAGGCTCACAGAGCTCCACCGAAGGCTCCGCCCCAAGCGACGGTAGAGAAGAGGGTTCAGGATGCCGGGGCTGGACATGAGGTCGGAAGAGGTTGATGACCGTGGGGCCTCATCGAAGCCGGGGCATCGGTGAGCCTGCCCGGGAATATGACGGTGCGGAGCGGGCTGGTCGTCGTTGGCAGGAAGGGCCCCTTCAGGGAGTGTCTGAGGTTGGACTCGCCCCCGTGCAGGTGCATTCGGCCGATAGCGACCCACCCAAGTCGCTGGTCAGTTCGGCAATGGCGTCTTCGCAGGAAGAAGCAACGCGCTGCTTGAAAACCTTTGTGATGGTTTTTCCTTCGGTCCGCTTCCAGGTGCAGTGGACGTTCAAGATCTCTCGTTTGACAATTCGGCGCTGGTTGTCCCGAAATTCCATCTCCCGCAGCCGCCTTTGGCGCTCTAGCGCCTTGCGATAGTCTTCCTCCACCTCCTTGCGATAGATAACCTGGTCCAAGGGTCCCATCCGCTTTAAGATTTCGGGGTCCTCGACCGTGTTGGGTGGGGGGCGGGGGAACGAGCTCTGTTGCGCTCCTGCCGGGGCAAAAAGAAGGAGAGCGAGGAGCCCCACGGCTAGAAGCATTCGTTGGAAGCCCAAGAGTTGTCCTCCACGTCCTAGAGCACCATTGCCGGACCGTGCTTGAGAGACAGGTTAAATTATAGGTGGGTGCTCCGGAAGACGTCAAGCGCCCGGCTAGCCGCCCCCCTCCGGAAGAGGGGTTACAGCGAGGCCGGTGTTGACGATGATGATCCCTGTCGCCACGCCGGCGAGCCCAACCAAGAGGGGCCAGCCTACCGCCTCTCCCAGCAGTATCGCCCCGCCAATCACGCTGAATACGGGGGTCAGGAAGACGAAGCTGTGGAGCTGGGTCGCTAGGGTCCGCTGCACGAGATGAATGTAGACGACATAGCAAAACGCCGCCGCAACCAACGAGAGGTAGAGGAAAGCGACCAGCACGAGGGGGGTTATATTGTATCCGTTCCAACCTTCCACTACGAGGGCGGCTATGCCCCCTACCACAGCCACGAAAAGGCTCTGCCAGGCGACCACTCCGGCCGGCGGCAGATGGGCGAGGGGCCTCTTCAGCAAGAAGACCTGCAACGACCACCCCATGGCCGATAAAACAATCAGGCTGTCGCCTACCAGACCCCTCACATCCACCGCCGTCCAGCGGTCGGCGAAGAGTACCACCACCCCAACAAAGGCCACCGTCATTCCCAGGGCTTTGCGGGTGGTCAAGGAGTCGCGGTCCAAGAAGAAGTGGGCTACAAGGAGGACGAAGAAGGGCTGGAGGTTGAGGAGGATTGAGGCCCGCCCCGCCGTAGTAAACTGCATCCCAACGAATAATATTGCCATCTGGATAGTCAGCAAAAGGCCGGAGGCTGCCAGCCACCGGAAGCTCTCTCGACCGAACCAGAGCCCGATCCCCCGCCAGTGGAGATAAAGCCCTAGGCAGATCGATACCAGGGCAAAACGAAGGGCTGACAGCCCCATGGGCGGGATGCCGCGAAGGCAGACCTTGATAGATATGAAGGAACCACCCCAGAGAAAGCAGAGGCCTATCATGGGAAGGACGTTGGCAAGGCCCAAGCGAGGACTCTCGGCGATAGCGACCCGATTGCGTGCCAAAGGTTTCTCCTCCTTCACCTGACGCCACTCCAACTCCCCTCATGCTGGCTCCTCCCATTGCGGATGTCAAGGGGTCGGTATCTTGACACCTTCGGGGTCGGCATTTAAGATGACAGATGATGTTATGTTACTTCGCCTCACCCCGCCACCTACCCCGCGCAACCCAGGGATGAGGCCGTGCTCTCCCGCTTTCTCGATCACATTGAGACCTCGGAAGATTACGCTCACCAAGTAGTCCATCACGAGGTCATCGCCGACCAGCCTTCCCGCTTCGCTGAGCCGTCCGAGCCTCTGCCCCGCGAGCTTTCCGAGGCTCTATCGCACATTGGCATCGAGCGGCTCTACACCCATCAGGTGGAGGCCCTGGAAGCCGTCCGAGCCGGCCGGAACGTGGCAGTAGTGACCCCGACGGCCAGCGGCAAGACCCTCGTCTATAACCTCCCGGTTCTGGAGGCGGCCCTCGCCGATAAGACGACTAAGGCGCTCTATATCTTTCCCCTGAAGGCTCTTGAGCAGGACCAGCAGCAAGCCTTCGAAGAGCTGGTCGCCTCAATGCCGGGCAACCCTGCAGTAACCACGGCCATATACGACGGCGACACCCCAGGCTGGCGGAGGAGGAAAATCACGGCGTCTCCGCCGACGGTGCTCATGACAAACCCCGATATGCTCCACTTCGGGATCCTCGCCCACCACGCCAACTGGGAGGCCTTCTTTCGCGACCTTCAGTTCGTCGTCATAGACGAGCTCCACACCTACCGGGGTGTCTTCGGCTCCCACATGGCCCAGGTGATTAGGCGACTTCATCGGATATGCGCCCACTACGGCTCGAGCCCGCGGTTCATTACGACAAGCGCCACGACGGCCGAGCCTAAAGAACTCGTTGAATGCCTCGTGGGCAGGCCATTCACCGTGGTGGCCGAAACCGGCGCCCCGCGCTCGGTCCGCCACTTCCTCTTCATCAATCCCACGGCGAGCCCGTACACGCTGGCCGCCCGCCTCTTCGCCGACTGCCTGAAGGCTGGGCTTAAGACCATTGTTTTTACAAAGGCCCGCAAAATCACCGAGCTCATCCACATGTGGACCGTCGACCGGGAGCCTGACCTCGCACGAAAAATCTCTTCTTACAGAGCCGGTTTTTTACCTGAGGAACGGCGGGAGATTGAGCGGAAGCTCTTCAGCGGTGAGCTCTGGGGCGTGGTCTCCACCAGCGCCCTCGAGATGGGGATCGACGTCGGGGGGCTCGATGCCTGCTTGCTGGTAGGCTATCCCGGAACCATCATGAGCACCTGGCAGCGGGGCGGTCGGGTGGGTCGGGGTGACCGCGAGAGCCTTATCGTCCTCGTCGCCCAGGCTGACGCCTTGGACCAGTATTTCATGCGCCACCCGGATGATTTCTTCCGGCGGGGGTTTGAGCGGGCCGTTCTCGACCCGACCAATGGCCCGATTCTCCGGGCCCACTTGCCCTGCGCAGCAGCCGAGTTGCCGTTGCGCGACGACGATCCGGCCTTCTCTCCCGAAGCCCTGGCCGAGCACTTAGAGGGGTTGGGCCAGGCTGGGGAGCTTGTGAAGGCCGTCTCCGACGGGAGCTGGCATGCCGTCCGTCGCCGCCCTCACCGATTCGTAAACATCCGAGCCGCGGGTGAGGCCTTTACCATTCTGGAAGACTCTACCCAAGAGGTCATTGGGACGGTCTCCGGCCCTAGGGCCTACAGCGAAGGCCACGAGGGGGCGATCTACCTCCACCGAGGACGCCAGTACCAGGTCGTTCGCCTCGACCACGCCAATCGCGACATTTTCGCCAGGCCCGTTGATGTCGCCTACTACACCCAGCCGCTCCAGACGAAGGATACGACCATTCTGGCCACCTCCGACCGTCGCCCCGTGGGCAATTTCGTCGTCAACCGGGGGCGGCTTAAAGTAACTCAACGAGTTACGGGCTACGAGAAAAGGCGCATCGCAGGCCAGGAGCTCGTAAGCACCCACGAGCTCGATATGCCCGAGGTCACATTCGAGACGGTGGGCCTTTGGATTGAGATCGAGGAGTCGGTACGGAGGCTCGTGGAGGGGCCTACCCAGGAGTTCATGGGCGGGCTCCACGCCGTGGAGCACGCGGCGATCGCCCTCTTTCCGCTGTTTGCTATGTGCGACCGCTACGACATCGGCGGCATCTGCTACTCCGTCCATCCCCAAGTGGGCAAGGCGGCCATCTTCATCTACGACGGCTACGAAGGGGGCGTGGGCCTCGCCGAACGGGTCTACGAAGAAGTCGAGGAGCTCCTTAGAGCCACCCTTAAGCTCCTGCTGGAGTGCCCTTGCCTGGAGGGGTGCCCGTCGTGCATCCACTCGCCCAAATGCGGAAGCGGCAATAAGCCCCTAAGCAAGGAAGCTTCGGTCCTTATCGTTAAGGCCCTCCTGGGGGAGGTGGATCTCGTCCGGGCCGAGGAGCTGCGGGCTGTGGCAGAAGAGGAGGACGATACCTGGAGCCCCACGGTCGTGGCTGAGCCCGAGGAGGCCCACACCGAGCCACGCCTGGTGTTCTTCGACCTGGAGACTCAGCGCGGAGCCGATGAGGTTGGGGGATGGGGGAACAAGCACCTCATGCGCTTGGCTGTAGGGGTGGTCTACGATACGGCCGAGGAGGAGTTCTTCACCTACTACGAGGACCAGGCCTCTGAGCTCATCGCCCATCTCAAGAAGGCCGACCTCGTCGTTGGCTTCAACATCGTGCAGTTCGACTACGAGGTCCTCAAGGTCTATACTCCCTTGGATTTCTCGACCTTCCACACCTTCGACATCCTCCAGGACCTCTACCGTCGGCTGGGCTTCAGGCTTCCGCTTGCGGAGCTGGTCCGTCACACCCTTGGCCAGGACAAGACGGCCGACGGCCTCCAGAGCCTCGCCTGGTTCAAGGAGGGCCGGCTCGATCTGGTTACATCCTACTGCACTGACGACGTGGCCCTGACCCGTGACCTCTTCCTCCACGGCCTCAACCACGGCCACCTCCGCTTCGAGCGAAAGGGCGCCGGGGTTGTGGAAATGCCCGTCGACTGGAAGCTGGAGCAGCTCCTGGCTCGCCCTTAGGCTCTCTCCTGGCCAAAGACAGCGGTCCGCGGTTGACGTTGCCTCCTCCTGTGATAAACTTGCGAAATAACCCTCCTAACCGACGAAGGCAGGCCCTGATAGGGGAGGTGGCGTGGAAGCGAGTCTGGCCTTACCGAAGGAGCCCGGCCCAATCGTCGTGGACATTCGCCCCATGGCCTGGGGAGACCTCCACGAGGTTCAGGTGATCGAGGAGGCTCTCTTTCCCACTCCTTGGCCTCGGTCGGTTTTCCTCCATGAAATTCGCTACAATAGGCAGGCCACGATGGTGGTGGCCCATCTTGTTGACCGACGGCGGTACCCCGGTGTGGTCGGATACGCGGGCTTTTGGACGGCGGCAGACGAGATGCACGTGACGACCCTGGCCGTCCATCCCCGCTTTCAGCGCGGGGGCATCTCGCGCCAGCTTATGGACCACTGCTTCGATGAGGCGCGAGCCCTGGGCTGCACCGAAGCCACCCTCGAAGTAAGGGAGACCAACACGGCCGCTCAACGGCTCTATTCTTCTTACGGGTTCGTCGTGGAGGGGCGGAGGGCGCGTTACTACGGAGACGGGGAAGACGCTCTTATCATGACGCTGCAGAAGCTTTGAATCGTGAACGCTAAGTCGGCTCCTTGGCCCTTGTCTCGGAGACGTGTATGACACGGCCTAAACACCTCACCTCATATATCGGCCCCAAAGCCCGCCTCTCAGGCACGTTGCGCTTCCGGGGCACCTTCCAGGTTCACGGGACGGTCGAGGGCCGGGTTGAGTCAGAGGGCTTGCTGGAGGTTGGCCCCGCCGGTCTTGTGCGGGCCGAGGCTGACGTTGGGGAGGTTCTTTGTCGGGGTCGGCTGGAAGGAACGATAACCGCCCGCAAACGCCTGGTCTTGCTTGCCGGCTCCATCGTCGAGGGGGCCCTGAATACGCCGTGGCTGTCGGTCCAGGACGGCGCCACCCTGCGTGGCCGCGTTGTCATGGAGCGCCCTGAGGGATTCGTCCGCCCCGTCTCCCTGGGGTGGTCTCGTCGGGCCAAGGCTGTGGGACGGCTCGTCCCAATCGCCGTGGCCGCCGCCCTTCTGCTCTTGGCGGGGGGCTGGGCCCTCTCGCGCTCGCGGCCCGCAATGGTAAGCTCCACACCCCCCCCAGGCCTGCTGGCGGCCGCCGAGGAGGCGGTCTCAAGGAAGGATTACGGTAGAGCTTGGCGCTTGTACGATACGGCTTTCCAATCCCAGCCTCGCAGTGAACGAGCGGTCTTGGGGCTCGCTAACGTTGCTTTCGTCCAAGGTCGACAGTCCGATGCCATATCTTATTACGAGCGAGTCCTCGAGCTCTCTCCAGGACACATCGCAGTCCGCCGCCGCCTGGCGGAGCTCTACGCCATCGAGGGACGTCCCAAAGAGGCCTTAGGTCATTACAGGAGCGTTTTGGAAAAGAACCCCAATGATGAGGCGCTCCTCTTGGCGGTGGCCGAACTGAATGAAAAGCTTGGAGAGTCGGCACAGGCCTTGGCCATTTACGAGCGCCTCGGCAAGCTCTACCCACACCAGGCCGAGGTTCCCCTCCGACTGGCCGCCCTCTACGAACGGCAAGGCCAACTTCGCAAAGCCATCTCAACGTATCAGGCGTTGGTAAAAAAGCGTCCCGAGGACATTGAGTTCAAACTCGCCCTGGCCGGGGTGATGCTGGAAGCGGGCGACGGTGGACGGGCTGCCGATCTCTTCGCCGAGGTGGCCTCAAAGGACCCCCGACGGCTGGAGACCTTTCGCACGGCCGCCGACATATACCTTCGGTTGGGCAAGCGGAAGAAGGCCATGGCAACGCTCGAGAAGGCTGTCGCCGCCCTGCCCGACGATGTACCCTTGCGGTTGACGCTTGCCGAACTCTACCGTCTTCAGCTTCAGCCGACCAATGCGCTTCGCCACTGGAGAGAGGTGTTGGCGAGAGAGCCCATGAACCCCCGGGCCTCTGTCGGCGTGGCCGAGCGCCTGCAGACCCAAGGGCGCAGCACCGATGCCCTTGAGCTTCTGGAGCGGGTTGTTGCCGGCCACCCCGAGGACGCTGAAGTCCATTACCGCATAGGCCATTTGCTCTATAGGAAGAAAAAATTAAATCGGGCTACGCAAGCCTTGTTGAATGCGCTGAAGCACGACCCGAACCATGTTGAGGCGTTGAATCGGCTTGCCTGGCTATATGCCATTCAAGGGCGAAACTTAGGCGAGGCCGCAAGGATGTCGCAGCGGTCCTTGGAGATTAAACCGGAAAGCCCCATCTTCCTGGACACGTTAGCCGAGGTTCGCTTCCAGCGCCAAGAGTACAAAGAGGCCCTTCGCCTGATTCAACATGCCATAAATAAGGCCCCCGATAAACCATACTACCGGAGCCGGTTGGCGAAGTTTAAGAGGGCCGCTAAGAGGCCGATTTCCGGAAGCTAAGGAGCCCGGCGGAGAGACAAGACCCCTGGCGCGCTCGACCCTACTCTCTTAATTCTGAACGAGGGCAGCATGAGAATACGGGGAAAGGTGGTTGCTGCATGCTGCTGCGCCATGTTTTTCCTCATCGCTGGCTGCACGGCCCTGCCCCGCATGAGAAGGGACGCCGCTCCCGATACTTACTTTATAGAGAAGCATGTGGAGGATCTGGAGGGTCAGGTCTCCTCGCTACGCCGTGAGCGGGACCAGCTTACCCGACGTCTCGACTCCGTCGAGCGCAAGATGGCGCGCCTCTCCGACCACCCGTGGTTATCCTCCGTTGGCGATAATCCCTTGGCGAATCTGCCGGCGCCGACCGAAGAGCCCTTTCCCCTGGCCGCCCGCCGCCCGCCCCCTAAAGACCCATCACCAAAGGCTACGCCCCTTCCACCCCCTCCGCCTACGGTGTTGAAATCGGCTACGGGAAAAGTGGCTTCAGTCCTCTCGCGCCTCAACAAGATTGTACGACGTCCAATTTCGATTATCAGAGAGCGGTCGTCCAATGAGCTCTTCCGGCTCGGCCAACGTCACTTTGAGGCCGGAGAGATCGAGGCGGCTGTCGAGAAGCTGGAACTCTACCTAGAGCGGACCAAGGATGGGAAGAAGGCTGATGAGGCGCTTTTGCTCATTGGCCGGGCAGAGCTGGCCCGAGGCCGACCGATGGCGGCTGCCTCGAGCTTAAGCCAGCTGCTCGAGAGGGCTCCCGAGAGCCCCAAGCGGCCCGATGCGCTCTATCATGCGGGGGAGTCATTCCACAGGCTCAATGACAAGGTTCAAGCTCTCAAGCGATGGAAGGAGCTGGAGACCGAATATCCCTCCCACCACCTCGCCGCGAAGGCCCGCGTCGCAATCGGCCAGATGGCCGCCGAACGCTGAAGTGGCGAGAGGTAGCTTGCTAGGATTTTTGTCTCAATTTTACTCTAGAGCGCCCCTAACGTATGACGTTTCTTAGCCCTCGTCGTCTTTCATCCCGGAGGAGCCGAATCGGCTCGCCAGCTCGCCGTAGACGTTCTTAGGCTCGACACCCGAGTCGGCCAGCAATACCAGGGTGTGGAACCAGAGGTCGGCCATCTCCTGGACCAGGGCTTGGGGGTCTTTATCATGTGCCGCACGGGCCGCCTCTTCGGCGGTCTCCATCATTTTCCGGGAAATTCCAGATCCGCCCTCCCTCGAAAGGCGTGCCACGTAGGAATCATCCTGATCGTCGGCCTTCCTATCCTCGATGACGGCGGCCAGGCGGTCGAAAACTTCCGGCCCAGCGGCGGGCGGGACGGCCTCGCCGAAGTCGGCCTCGACGGGCTGGAAAAAGCAGGTCGGCTCGCCCGTGTGGCAGGCCGGGCCCGTCTGCTCCACCTGGACGAGCAGGCAATCGGAGTCGCAGTCGTACCATAGGCGGCGGACCCTTTGAGTGTGGCCGCTCGTCTCACCCTTTTTCCAGAATTTTTGGCGCGATCGGCTCCAAAAGTGGGTATAGCCGCTCTCGATGGTCATGGACAGGCTCTCGGCATTCATGTACGCCACCATGAGGACCCGTCCGTCGAGCTCCTGGACCACGGTCGGGATGAGCCCCTGAGCGTCGTATTTGAGCTCCGCTGGTATGTCGACCTCCATGGGCTTCTCCTCCTTACAGACGGACGGGGATGCCCCGCTCTTTTAGATAGGCCTTCGCCTCGCCCACCGTGTATTCACGGTAGTGGAAGATGCTGGCCGCGAGCACGGCGTCGGCCTTCCCTTCGGCAAGCCCCTCGTAGAGGTGCTCCAGGGTTCCCACGCCCCCTGAGGCGATGACCGGGATGCCCACCGCATCGCTCACCATCCGGGTGAGCTCGAGGTCGTAGCCGTCTTTGGTGCCGTCTCGGTCCATGCTGGTCAACAGAATCTCCCCCGCTCCCAACCGCTCCACCTCGACGGCCCACTCTACGGCGTCGAGCCCAGTAGGGGTCCGCCCCCCGTGGGTGTAGACCTCCCAAGAGGAAGGCTCCACGCCGGTGCGCCGCTTGGCATCTATGGCCACCACAATGCACTGGCTTCCGAATCGCCTCGCCCCGCGCTCAACCGCTTTGGGGTCCCTGACCGCCGCCGTGTTGATGGCCACCTTGTCGGCCCCGTTTTGGAGCAGGGTCCGGATGTCGTCTATGTCGCGGACACCGCCGCCGACCGTAAGGGGCATGAAGCAGCGCTCGGCCGTGACCTGGACCACATCCAGGAGAATCTTACGCCGCTCGTGGCTGGCGGTGATGTCAAGAAAGACCACCTCGTCGGCGCCCTGTTCATCGTAAATGTGGGCCACCTCCACAGGGTCGCCGGCATCGCGGATGTTGACGAACTTTACTCCTTTGACCACGCGACCGTCTCGGACATCGAGGCACGGTATGACCCGCTTGGCGAGCATCGCTCACGGCTCCGACAGGACCGACAGGGCCTCGGCGACCGAGACGGTCCCCTCGTAGAGAGCCTTTCCCACGATGACGCCTTCGACCCCGTCGGCAGCCAGGGCCTTGAGCGAGCGAAGGTCCTCGACCGTAGCGACCCCGCCTGAGGCGATGACCGGGAGCGCTACCCCTCGGGCCACGGCCGCGACGGCCTCCACGTTCGGCCCCGTGAGGGTACCGTCGCGGGCGATGTCGGTATAGATTATCGCTGAGGCTCCAATTTTCTCGACCCTCCGGGCGAGCTCGCCCGCTTCGAGTGGGATGATCTCCGTCCAGCCCTTAAGGGCCACCCGGCCGTCCCGGGCGTCAATGCCCACCGCCACCCGGCCGGGGTGGGCTGCGCAAAGCTCTGCGAGAAAATCCGCGTCCACCGCCGCCCGCGTGCCGAGCACTACCCGCTCGATTCCCGCCTCGAGATAGGCCTCCGCGGCCTCGTGGGAGCGCAGCCCTCCGCCGACCTGGATGGGAACGGCCACCGCGCTGCGAATGGCGAGCACTTCATCAACATTCTGGGGCCGACCATTCCGCGCACCATCGAGGTCGACAACGTGGAGGGCCCCGGCTCCTTCATCTACCCAGCGGCGGGCCATCGCCGCCGGATCATCCCCGTAGACCGTCGCCTCTTCCATCCGTCCCTGAAACAGGCGGACGCACCGGCCCCCCTGGATGTCGATGGCGGGATATAGAATCACCCTACAAGCGCTCCAAAGGCTTTGATAATCTTGAGGCCCACGGTCTGGCTCTTCTCCGGGTGGAACTGGGTTGCCACAATATGCTCCTTCCAGATGGAGCTTGCGAATTCCACCCCGTAGGTGGTCGTAGCCGATACGATGGACGGGTCGGCCGGCTGCGGGTAGTAGGAGTGGACGAAATAGACGTATTCGCCCTCGGCCACATCGGCGAAGATGGGCGCCGAGCGCTGGATAGTGAGCTGGTTCCAACCCATATGGGGCACCTTAAGGGCCTGCCCCCCGGCCGACTCTCCATCAGGAAATCGGACCACGGGGCCCTCAAAGATGCCCAAACCCTTGGCGTGGCCGAACTCATCGCACTCGGTGAATAGAATCTGCATGCCCACGCAGATGCCGAGGAAGGGCCTACCGCTCTCCACCGCCTGGTAGACGGCCTCGACGAGGCCGTACTCCTTGAGGTTCTCCATGCAGGCCCGGAATGCGCCCACCCCCGGCAGGACCACCGCGTCGGCTGCGGCGATGCTCTCCGCATCGCTCGTGACGAGGGCCTCGTGGCCGACCTTCTCGAAGCTCTTCTGGACGCTTCGGAGGTTGCCCACCCCGTAGTCTATGATCGCAATCACTATAGCCTCGTCTAGAGGGTCCCCTTGGTCGACGGCACCCCCTCCACGCGGGGGTCAATCGAGGTAGCGGCGTCGAGCGCTTTGGCGAAGCTCTTGAAGAGAGCCTCGACGATATGGTGCGAGTTCGAGCCGTAGTGGAGCGTGAGGTGGAGGTCGAGGCCGGCTTCGCCCGCGAGGGCCCGGAAAAACTCCTCGACGAGCTCCACATCAAACTGCCCCACCTTCTCCTTGGCGGCATCGACCCGGTAGACGAGATTTGACCTGCCGGAGAGGTCGAGAACACAGGTCGCCAGGCTCTCGATCATGGGGACGGTGGCCTGGCCGTAGCGCCGGAGGCCCACCTTGTCACCCACGGCCTCCCGTAGGGCCTGGCCCAGGACGATGCCCACATCTTCCACCGTGTGGTGGTAGTCCACCTCGACGTCGCCTGATGCCTCCACCGTGAGGTCGAAGAGGCCGTGCTTGGCGAAGAGGTTGAGCATGTGGTCGAAGAACGGGACCCCGGTATCCACCTCGTATGCGCCGGTCCCGTCGATATCGAGGCTCACGCGCACCTGGGTCTCCTTAGTTTTGCGCTCTACCTCCGCATTCCGCGCCATTTTCGTCTCCTCACGATTCGGCCTTAATCGCGGCGCCCAGGGCCGTCACGAAGGCCTCATTTTCCTCGGGTCTACCAACGGTTACTCGCAAGCACTTACCCAGCCGGCCCGGCCCACCGAAGAAGCGCACCAGAACCCCGGCCTCAAGGAGCCGCTCGTGGACGGTCTCGGCCCCAACCTCGTCCACCCTAAATAGCACGAAGTTGGCCTCCGAAGGATATGGAGTGACCCCCGGCTGGGCCTCGAGGGCTTTGAAGAGGCTGGCCCGATCGGCCCGTACGGCCTCGATTTGCTCCTCCAGGGCTTCACGGTGTTCCAGCGCCAGCCGGACCGCAGCCTGTGTGAAGCTGTTGACATTGTAGGGCAATCGCACCTTCTCCACCGCCGCCACCACCGGAGGGCTTGCGATGAGGGTGCCCAGGCGAAGGCCCGCCAAGCCCATCTTAGAACACGACCGAAGGACGGCCACGTGCGGGCTCCGCTCGACTAAACCCGTTAGGCTCGAGGCGGCGAACTCGCCGTACGCCTCGTCAATCACGACGAGGGCCCGCTCTGCCTCGACGATGGCCCTGATCGTCTCCTCGTCGAAGCGGTTGCCCGTGGGGTTGTTCGGCGAGGCCAGGAAGACGAGACGGACCGCCTCGTCGGCCAGGGCCTCGACCATAGCTTCCCCGTCGAGAGACCAGTCCTTCTCGAGAGCCACCTCAACCGGCTCCATCTCCAGAGTCCGTGCAATAATGCCGTACATGGCGAATGTCGGGTCGGGCAGGAGGACCTTTGTGCCCGCGCCCCCAAAGACGGTGCAGAGAAGCTGGATGAGCTCATCCGAGCCGTTGCCGACGACCATTGTCTCCGGGCCTGTGCGGTACCAGGTCGCAAGGGCCTTCTTCAACTCCGCCGCGTCGGCCGCCGGATAGCGATGGTAAGGGAGGCTCCGGGCCAGCGCGGCCAGCCGCTCGGCCAAGGGCGGCGGAGGCGGGTAGGGGCCTTCGGCGGCATCGAGCTTTACCCGGCAGGGGTAGACTGGGGCCTCGTAGGCCTCCATTGCCCTAACGCTCGGCTTGATGAGTCGGCTTGGGTCCATAACCACCACCCCGACGGGCCCTGAGGGCCTCGCACCTGAGGGTCAGAAAATCAATACATTCCTTCGATGGTTTCTTAATCTACAGGAGTTTTACTAAAAAAAGTAGACGAGAGATTAAGAATTATGAACCGACTCCTCAAAGGACCCGGATTTTCTCATTTCTTTCGTCTGCGGCGCCTCAGCCGCAGGCGTACGGCCTCCGCGTGCGCGTCGAGCCCCTCGAGCTCTGCCAAGGCTATGGTCGTCTTGGCCAGCTTCTTGAGCGCCTCCCGTGATGTGGAGATGACGCTAGAGCGCTTGATGAAATCGTAGACCCCCAGAGGTGAAGAGAATCGGGCCGTGCCGCCCGTCGGGAGCACGTGGCTTGGGCCGGCCAGATAATCCCCGACCGCCTCGGGCGTGTAGTTGCCCAGGAAGACGGCCCCTGCGTTCGAGATGAGGGGCAGAAGCTTTAATGGCTCCTTCACCGCAAGCTCCAGGTGCTCCGGCGCCACGGCGTTTGCCACCTCCGTCGCCTCAAGGAGGCTCTCCACGACGAAGATGGCCGATAGGCCCTTAAGGGCCGCCCCGATAATTCGCTTTCTCTTAAGCCGGCGCTTCTGCGCCGCCACCTCCCGCTTAACATCGCTCGCCAGGGCCTCCGACGTGGTGACTAGGACCGCCACCGCCAGCTCGTCATGCTCAAGCTGGGAGAGGAGATCGGCGGCGACGAAGTCTGCCTCCGCCGACTCGTCGGCAACCACGACGATTTCGCTCGGCCCAGCCAGCATGTCGATATCCACCAGCCCGTAGACGGCCCGCTTGGCGGCCGCCACGTAGACATTGCCCGGACCGACGATTTTATCCACCCGTGGGATCGTCTCCGTCCCGTAGGCTAAGGCGGCGATGGCCTGGGCGCCTCCCACCCGGTAGACCTCCTCAATGCCAGCCACCAGGGCCGCCGCCAGGACCACGGGCTTCGGACGCTTCGTCTGCGAGGGCACACACATGGCGAGCTCTTCCACCCCGGCCACTCGGGCGGGGATGGCGCTCATAAGCACCGTTGATGGGTAGGCGGCCTTTCCCCCCGGCACATATAGCCCCACCCGGTGGAGGGGCCGAACCAGGAGCCCCAGGGAGATCTCCCCATCTTCATCGTAGGACCATCCGTCTTCCACCTGACGCCGGTGGTAGGCTTCGATTCGATCGGCGGCGACCCTCAGGGCCCGCAAGGTGGAGCGCCCGACCCGCCGGGCGGCCTCTTTGAAAGCCGATGGAGGCACGCGAATCTCCTCCAGGGAGAGCCGCAGCCCATCGAACTGCTCCGTGTAGCGCACCAGGGCCTCATCACCCTCGGCGCGTACATCGGCCACGATGTCGTCGACGACCTTAATGACATCGGAGCTGAATAGCTCCATCCTGCTGGTGAGCCGCTCCAAGGCCTCGTCGAAGGCCGCTTCTCCCGTTCGGTAGAGCTTCACGGCTTTGCGCCCTCCACCCTTACGCCGGCTCCCGCCGAACGGCCGCCCCAAAGGCCTGGAGCTTCTCCTCCAACCGCTCGTAGCCTCGATCGAGATGGTAGACTCGGGAGACCTCGGTTCGCCCCTTGACCGTCAGACCCGCCAGGACGAGCGCGGCCGAGGCCCTTAGATCCGAAGCCATGAGGGGTGCGGCAGATAGCCGGTCCACGCCACGGACTATAGCCGTGTTGCCCCTTAGCGTGATGTCGGCCCCCATGCGGCGAAGCTCCGCGACGTGCAACATACGGTTCTCAAAGATGTTCTCCGTGATGAAGCTGGTGCCGTCTGCCAGGGTCGCCAGGGCCATAAGTTGCGCCTGCATGTCCGTAGGGAAACCTGGGTAGGGAGCGGTCTCCAAGATAAAGGGGTTGAGACGCGCCGGACCCTCTAGACGAACCCAATCCTTCCCCTTCTCCACAGAAGCCCCGGCCTCTTGCAGCTTCAGAGTGACGGCCTCGAGGTGCTCGGGGATGCAGCCCTCAACCATCACTCGGCCGCCGGTGACGGCTCCTGCCGCCAGCAAGGTGCCGGTCTCAATCCGATCGGCGATGACCGCATGTTCCACCCCACGGAGGCTATCAACCCCTTCGATGACAATGGTGCCGCCGCCGGCGCCCTCGATGCGAGCCCCCATGTTGTTGAGCGCCTGGGCTAGATTGGCGACCTCGGGCTCCCGAGCAGCGTTTTCCAGCACCGTGGTGCCCCTTGCAAGGGTTGCCGCCATCAGCACGTTCATGGTCCCCGTCACGGTGACCAGGTCGAAGATAATCTCGGCTCCGGCGAGCCGGTCGGCCCGGGCGACGATGTAACCTCGATCGAGGGCAATGGTGGCCCCTAGCGCCTCCATTCCTTTGAGGTGTTGGTCGATGGGTCGCTCACCGATCGCGCACCCACCGGGCAGGCTGACCCGCGCCACGCCCCAGCGAGCAACGAGCGGCCCCAACACCAAGACGCTGGCGCGCATGGTCTTGACGAGCTCGTAGGGCGCCTCGGTGGCGATCGCCTCTCCGGCACGGAGGGTGAGAAAGCCTGTCTCGCGGTCGAAGGCGCCCTCCACGCCCATTCGCTCTAGGAGGGTTAGAAACGTCTCGACATCGCGAAGGCTGGGGACGTTGGATATGCGGCAGGGTTCGTCAGTAAGGAGCGCTGAGGCCATGAGGGGAAGGACCGCGTTCTTCGATCCGCTGGCCCGGGCCACGCCCTCAAGGGCCACGCCGCCCTCAATGACAATCTTATCCACCCGTCGGTCAAGCCTCCATCCGGTCGGCCATCACCACCCGTGGCACCCCCTGGAGGTCCTCGACGAACTCAATATGATCCCACGGCCCCTCGGCCAACATGACGCCCACCTCCGCCATCTGTTCAGGGCCGACCTCTATCGCAAGAAAGGCGCCGGGCCGCAAGATGGCCGCCGATTGCTCGACGACGACTCGTACAAGCTCCAGTCCTGTGGGCCCGCCGTCGAGGGCCTCAGGCGGCTCGTAGCGAATTTCCTCATCCACCTGGTCATAAAGGAAGGACCGAGGCACATAAGGCGGGTTGCTCACGACCCCAAGGACGGGTTGGTCCGGGGCTATGGCAAGGGCCACATCGCATACAAGGCATTGAATCCGCTCACCCAAGCCGTGACGGACAAAATTCTCTCGTGCAGCAGCGATGGCATCGGGCGATATATCCGTGGTCACGACTCGTAGGCCGGGCCGCTCGGTGCCGAGAGCCGCGGCGACACAGCCACTGCCGGTGCCAACCTCGATCAGGAGGCCTGTCGTCTCCACATCCAGATGATCGAGGACGGCCCCGACCAGCGTCTCGGTCTCAGGGCGAGGGATGAAGACCGCCGGGGTGACCCGAAACTCCAACGACCAGAACTCTTTGACCCCCAAAATATAGGCGAGGGGTTCCCGGTCCACGCGGCGCTTTACCATCGCGCGACACCGCTCGACCACATCTGGAGCAACACTCTCCTCGGGATGGGCCCACAGCTGCGCTCGGTCCCATCCCTGGGCATGGCAGCAAATGAGTTCGGCATCGAGTGAGGCCGAGGCGATCGCCGCCTCTCGCAGGGCGTGGCGGGATTCCGCCAATAACTCGCCTAGCTCAAATGTCATCCGGGAACTCCGACCAACGGCTTGGTCCCTGGGGGGCCTGGCGTCTCACACGGGCCGGCCGAGCTGCATTACCTAGTGGGTCACTGACGACTCGCCCGATGGAGCAAGGGTTGCTAAGGCCTCCTCCTGGTGTGCCTGGAGCAGGGCTTCGATCAGATTGTCCAGGTCGCCGGACAGCACGGCATCGAGTTTGTGCAAGGTGAGATTTATGCGGTGATCGGTGACGCGGTTCTGAGGGAAATTGTACGTCCGTATCCGCTCACTCCGGTCACCCGTGCCGACCTGGAGTTTCCGTTGCTCCCGTATTGCCGCAAGCTGCTCGTTCTCGAGACGGTCCTTCAGACGGGCCCGCAAGACGCGGATCGCCTTGGCCCTGTTTTTGTGCTGGCTCTTTTCGTCCTGACACGAAGCGATAAGCCCCGTGGGGAGGTGGGTGATGCGGACCGCCGAGTCGGTGGTGTTGACGCTCTGGCCGCCGGGGCCCGAGGAGCGGAAAACGTCGATGCGAAGGTCTTTGGGGTCGATCTCGACCTCCACCTCCTCGGCTTCAGGTAGAATGGCCACCGTGACCGCAGAGGTGTGAATTCGTCCACCCGCCTCGGTCACCGGAACCCGCTGGACCCGGTGGGTGCCGCTTTCGAACTGGAGCCTCCTGTATGCATCGGGCCCGCTCACCGACCCGATGACTTCCTTGAACCCACCCATCTCGGTGGGACTCGTATGGAGAATCTCGGTACGCCATCCGTTCGCCTCGGCGTAGCGACTATACATGCGGAAGAGCTCAGCGGCGAATAGAGCGGCTTCTTCACCACCTGTGCCAGCCCGGATCTCCACGATGACGTCCTTGCCCTCGTTGGGGTCTTTCGGCAGCAGAAGCTGCTGCAGGGATCGGGTCAACTCATCCCGATTCGCTTTGAGCGAGGCGAGCTCTACCTGCGCCAGCTCCTCCATCTCAGGCTCATCGGTGCTCTCGGCCAACAACTCCTCGGTCTCAGCCACCTGCTCGCCTAGCTTCTTCAACGCCTGGGCCGTCTGGACCACCTTGGCCAGCTCGCTGTGTTCGCGCATAAGCTGATGGTAGCGCTCCTGATCGTTTATGACCTCGGGCCGGCTCAACATCGCGTTGAGCTCCTCATAGCGGGCCACGAAGCCTTCAAGCTTTTCTTCCATTTGACGTTACCCGGTATCCATTAAAGCCACAGAGGTGGTGGGGGCAGGGGCCCAGCATTCCTTTTTCACGAGGGCTCCTCGGTCTTGCCTTCTTGGGCCTCGTCGGGAGCAGGCCCTTCAGCTGTCGGTGGCTCGGCCGCTTCCGTGTCAGCTTGAGCCGCCTCTTCCTTGGCCTCGTCGGGAGCAGGCCCTTCAGCTGTCGGTGGCTCGGCCGCCTCCGTGTCAGCTTGAGCCGCCTCTTCCTTGGAGCTCCTAATGACGGCTGCCCGCTCCTCCTTGCGCCGTTGCCGTTCGGCGAGGCGTTGCTTTCGCTCCTCCCGCTCGGCTCCCTGAAGCTGGGCTCGTTCCTTCGCCGCTTCGATCCGGGCCTGGCGATCCTCCTCCCGCTGCCGGTCAAGCTCCTCAGAGACTTCTCCGTACTTCTTCTCAAAACGCTCCACGCGCCCGGCCGTATCCACAATCTTCTGTTTGCCGGTAAAGAAGGGATGGCACTTTGAGCAAATCTCAATCCGGGTAGCGGCCTGGGTCGAGCGGGTGTGGATGATCTCGCCGCACGCGCAGGTGATGGTCGCCTCGCTGTATTCGGGATGTATGCCTGTTTTCACTGTCAGGCTCCTCGTCGGTTATTCGGTGTCGACGCTCATTCGCGTCAGGACCTATTGTAGACCCTGTGGTGGTTGTATTTCAAAGGAAAAGCCCCGTCCTCGAGGTCAACTCACTCTCCATACCGCAGTGACGGGGCTTTACCGCCCTAGATGTTCATGCTCTCGAGGAAGTCTTTATTGCTCTCAGCCTCATGCATCTTGTCGAGCAAAAACTCCATTGACTCCACCGGTCCCAAGGGGTCGAGGACCTTGCGGAGCACCCAGACGCGGTTTAACTCCCAGTCCTCCAGCAACAGTTCTTCCTTACGGGTCCCCGATCGATTGATGTCAATCGCCGGGAAGACACGCCGGTCGGCCAGCTTCCGGTCGAGGATAATCTCCATATTTCCCGTCCCTTTAAACTCCTCGAAGATCACCTCGTCCATGCGCGAGCCGGTGTCAACGAGGGCCGTGGCGATGATGGTGAGGCTTCCACCCTCTTCGATATTTCGGGCCGCGCCGAAGAAGCGCTTGGGCTTCTGTAGCGCATTGCTGTCGACACCGCCAGAGAGGACCTTGCCGCTGGGCGGCACGACTGTGTTGTGGGCTCGGGCCAGGCGGGTGATGCTGTCCAGGAGGATGACCACATCTCTTTTATGCTCCACCAACCGCTTGGCCTTCTCCAGCACCATGTCCGCAACCTGTACGTGGCGCGTGGCAGGCTCGTCAAAGGTCGAGCTTATGACCTCGCCCTCGACGGAGCGTTGCATATCGGTGACCTCTTCGGGCCGCTCGTCGATGAGCAGCACGATGAGAATGACCTCCGGGTGGTTGGTGGTAATTGAGTGGGCGATGGACTGAAGCAGCATGGTCTTGCCCGCCCGGGGCGGTGAGACGATGAGCCCCCGTTGCCCCATTCCGATTGGGGTGAGGAGGTCCATCACCCTACTCGACATGTCGCCGTTGCCCCGCTCGAGGCTGATGCGTCCATCTGGGTAAAGAGGTGTCAGGTTGTCAAAGAGAATCTTCTCCTTGGCCGACTCGGGATCTTCGTAATTGATCGCTTCGACCTTCAGTAGGGCGAAGTATCGTTCCCCATCCTTGGGGGGGCGAATCTGACCGGAGATGGTATCGCCCGTACGGAGGTCAAAGCGGCGAATCTGGCTCGGGGAGACGTAGATGTCGTCAGGCCCGGGCAGATAGTTGTAAGTGGGCGCCCTCAGGAAGCCAAACCCGTCGGGCAGAATCTCGAGCACGCCCTCGCCAAAGATGAGGCCGTCCATCTCGGTCTGGGCCTCCAGAATCTTGAAGATGAGGTCTTGCTTTCGAAGACTCGATGCGCCTTCGATACTGAACTGCTTCGAGATGCCCAGCAGTTCTGTAATGGTCTTAGTCTTCAGCTCCTCGATATTCATTGTGGCCTGTTGAGTCTCCATGGTACTGCTCTCCGCCCGATCGCCATGCGGGGTGCGATTCGGGCTCGGTGGGACGCAAACGTCATGCCGGGGCCCCTCCGTGGGACGACCTAGCATGGTGTTAGGGAAGGACTCGTCTGCGCTAGCCCGTGAAGTGTGCGTCCTGTGGACGCTACCTGTTAGACAATATACCAGCCTCAGGCTGAATCAACCTTGCTCGTCGATTACGTTCCCTCTTTAGCACATTATCGGTAGCGTGATACTGCCTTCGAATTACATACGGAGGATTCGCGGAAAAGACTCTCTAGAGGGCTGATACATCAGAATTAGGAGTTCTTCTATTATTCTTATAACACTTTGCAAGGGAAGTGTCAACAATTTTTTTGCATTTCCCCTATTTGGCCTAGGACGCTAGAGGCTTTCGGGGCCCTCGAGCTCCAAGGCTGCCTCCAAGGTCGAGCGGACGATGTCGATGGGCATCTCCTGGCCAGTCCACCGACGAAAAGCCTCCGCTCCTTGATAGACGAGCATCCCAAGGCCGTTAATAGTCGAGGCCCCACGGGCAAGTGCAGCTTCTAGCAGAGGGGTTACAAGGGGACGGTATACGATGTCGCAGACCACGTGGTGCGGCTCGATCAAGGCCGCTGGCACGGGGAGTCGCCGGTCCCCCGCCATCCCGACACTGGTCGCATTGATCAGGCAATCGGCCTGTCGGATCGCCTCGGCCGTGGCCGTCGCCTCCAAGGGTAGAGGCTCAAAGCACTGCCTTCCGACAGCCCGAGCTAGGTCTGTTGCCAGCCTCTCGGCTCGCGAGAGGGTCCTGTTGGCAATCACTACAGAATCGGCGCCCGACAGGGCCAAATGGGCGGCCACGGCCCTAGCGGCTCCCCCCGCACCAAGCACAACGGCCGAGCGCCCTTCTGGGTCGTAGCCCCCATTTTCCTTCAGGCTGCGCATGAACCCGATGCCATCGGTGTTGGTCCCAACGAAGCGCCCTTCGACGAGCACCACCGTGTTGGCTGCCCCCAGGCGCTCCACCTCTTCATCCACCTCATCCAGGAAGGGTAATATCGCCTCTTTGTACGGAATGGTGACGCTGAGCCCCACCACCCCTTCGGCCCTAAAGCGCTCGACCGCCTCAGCCAAGCCCTCGGGCGGCACGTCCTCGGCCTCATAGTAGTATGGAAGACCCATCTCCTGGAAGGCGGTGTTGTGCATCAACGGCGAGAGCGTATGGCCCAGGGGGTGGCCGATGATCAGCATGCGGCCGAGCGCGGTCATGGATCCGTCCGTGCACGAGGCCTCACGGCAGGACAACCGAGAGGCGATGATGGAAGAATAGCTAGTGAAAAAGGTGCGTCCGATCGGTCGGCTTCTCTTTAGCACAGGCCTTAATGCATGTCAAAACCCAGGAGGACTACGAGCTATGAGAAGTCAAGAAGGGCTGGATCGAAGGGAAATCCCAAGGCAGAAAGACTCGTTGCGACCGCTTCGGGGTCCCGGCCTTCTATCGTGGCAAAGGGTGTCAGGTTCGTCCGCTTCAGCCATCGAAAGAGAGCGGCGAAGTCGAAGGTCCCCTCCCCGATGCCGAGATGGTCGTCGTCCTGGCCCCTATTGTCATGCATGTGGAGGACGGTGACGCGTTTGCCCAGCGTGGCCCACCATACGGAGGGCGGGGCCTTGGCAAAGCAATTCAGGTGGCCCGTATCGAGGCAGACGCCCACCCGATCGGCCGGCAGGGACGCCACCAGGTCCCATAGGATAGAAGGCTCCGGCTCCAGTGTGTGCTCCAATGCGAGGGCTACCCCATCCGCCGCAGGGTGGGCCAGGAGCTCATTCCAGGTCTCGAGGCTCCTCGCACGCCAGCCGCTCGGGTCAGTCTCCACCCGGGAGGGGTCGTACCCCGTGTGGGCTACTACGTAAGAGGCCTCAGTCGCCTGTGACAGAGCGAACGTCAGGGTGAGCAGACGGAGCGTCTCTTCGCGGTTGGCCTCGACAGGATGGCCCGGATCGAGATCCGCATAAGGGGCGTGGATGGCCACCCGACCCGTGATCGCCTTGAGGCCATTGATCTCCTCGGCCATCCCCTCCAGGGTGGAGACTTCCAGGTTCTGGGCTTCGACCAAGACCTCGAGGGCCAGACCGGCCTTCTGGATGAGATTCCGGTACTGGTCTACCAGGGCGTAGGGAACGTGGACGAAGAGGCGCTCGGAGTCAATCACGGCTCATCCTGCTGGGGGGTCTTCCCCCAACACGCGGCGGCTGGGGTCCACCAGGTCTTGAAGCACCTCCTGGAGCTCCTGTTGGAGTTGGGCGTCGGCGGGCCGAAGCTCCAGGGCCCGCTGAAGCATCTCGAGCGCCTTCTCTAGACGGTGCTGCCTTCGATATAGACCGGCTAGGCGGTGATAGAGGTTGGATGCGCCGGGGGCAAGGACCGTCAGCTTCGAGTACTCCCGGATTGCCCGGCTGTATTGGCCCCGGGAGGCGAAGAGCTCGCCCAGCTTCAGGCGGGCCACCGGGTCGGTGGGCTTCAGAAGGAGCGCCTTTGAATAGGCCTTGACCGCATTGTCAAGCTCGTGGAGGCGCTCAAAAATTAGCCCGAGGCGGTAGTGGATAGCCGCCTCGTGAGGAGCGATCTTCAAGGCTTCACGGTGAGCCTCTAAGGCTTCGGCCCACTTGCCCTCCTCCTCGTAGATTAGAGCGCGATTGAATGTCGGGTACGGGCTAGCCGGCCACCGGGTCTCGACGACGTTCAATGTGGCGAAGGCCTCCTCGAGCCGGCCGAGCTCACGCAGGCAGACGGCCTTGTTAATCCACGGCAAGGGAGCGTCTGGCTGGCGGATGGTCAGCTCCTCGTACAGAGAGAGGGCTTCCTCATAGCGTGCTAGGTCCTGAAGAGTTAGGGCCAGGTTGGTCTTTGCAACGAGGTTCTTGGGCTCTTCGGCCACCGCCTTGCGGAAGGCGGCCAGGGCCTCTTCGTAGTGGCCGCGCTCATACGCTCTAAGGCCCGTCTGCAGGGGGCGCATCGTGGCATGAGGACGACTACAGCCCACAGCCAACACCATTCCGGCGAGAAGGAGGGGAAGCAGAAATGGAGGCCGTCGCGTCATGGCTCCTACCGGGCTGCCGGCCGGCCCAGACCCCCGTCCCGTCGAAGCTCCTGCTCGGCACGGGGCACAGCCTTCTCCTTCGAGGAAGACGACGAGCCCTCTTTTTTGCCGAATAAATTGACGAGCTTCCAGGGGTGCTCTTTGATGTCGGCGCTCATGGCTTTAAGGTTTTCGGAAATGGCCCTTAGATTGAGGGTCACGGCGTAGAGGTTGGCGCTGTTGTCATCAACGACGAATTCTGCCTTCGACGCCACGCGGTTGAACCCCTCCGCCAAGGAATCGAGCTGCGTGCGCATCTGGCTGGAGGCATCCCTAAGATTGGCGACCGTTTCGATCGCCGGACCGCGGCTGGCGGCGAGTAGCTCCTTGAGGTCGGCGCTGGCGTGTTTTATGTCCCGTATGGTCGTCCGCAGGTCCTCGCTGTTGTCCGCAAATACCTTGGCCGCCCCGTCCATGGCCCGCTCTCCCTTAGTTATTAGAGCTTTGAGCGAGACCTTGAACTCCTCGGAAGCGACTACATCGTTGATGCTGCTTAAGGTCAAACGGAACTCTTTCCCGATCGAATCCATCGTTTCCATAACTTCTTCGAGGCTCCTGGCCTCCTTGCCCAAATAGACCGTCCTCTCCGTCAGGCTCTTGGGCTTACCGCGGCCTGGCGTGATGTCCACGTACATATCGCCAAGGAACCCTTTCTGGCGGATGGAAATCTGTTGGATGGTGGATAGGTCAACCCGATCATCGACCTCCAGCAGAAGCTCAATCTGCTTTTTGGGAGCATCGGCATGCTCCTGACCGCTCAAGATACGGATATCCGCCACTCGACCTACAGTCACCCCGGCGTAGGCGACCGGGGCGTTGACCTCGATGCCCTGGGCGGAGGCGAAAAGCACCTTAATCTGGTTCTTCTTGCCGAAGAGATTTGCGAAGTCGCCAACGATGAAAATCATGCCGCCCATCAACAGCAAGGCCAGCAGGATCAGCACCCCCGCCTTCGTCGTTTTCCGAAAGTACTCGGCCATTGAGTTCTCGCCCCCATCCTCATGTATAGAGGAGGTCCTCACCGTAGTCCTTGCTCGAAAGCCTCCGAGGGACTGGCCCGTCGGGGCTACCATGGATGAACTGATTGATGACGGGGTCATCAGAGTTTTGAATTTCTTCGGGAGTGCCTTCAGCCACCACCTGCCCTTTGTAGAGCATGACCATGTGGTCAGCAATCTTGAAGGCGCTGCCAAGCTCATGGGTGATGACCACGCTGGTTATTCCGAGCTTGTTCGAGAGATCCATCATCAGCTCATCGATGACAGCCCTGACGATGGGGTCTAAGCCCGCCGAGGGCTCGTCGTAGAAGACTATCTCCGGGTCGAGGGCCAAGGCCCGGGCCACAGCCACCCGTTTGGCCATCCCGCCGGAGATTTGGGACGGCATGAGGTTCTCGGCGTCCCTGAGCCCCACGAGCTCGAGCTTCATCTTCACCATGATGCTGATGACGTGTTCGGCCAGCCTCGTGTGCTCCCGAATTGGGAGCGCCACATTCTCGCCAACCGTCATTGAGTTGAACAGGGCCCCGTTCTGGAAGCACATCCCAAAGCGTTTCCGTACCTCGTTCATCTCCACTTCCCTGAGCCGGGTGATTTCTTTGTCCCCTATCCAGATCTCGCCACTGTCGACCCGCAAGGCTCCAATGAGACACCGAAGCAGGGTGGATTTGCCTCCGCCGCTGCCGCCCATGATGACGGTGATTTTGCCTTTCTCGGCCGTGAAGGTCAGCCCGTCCAGCACCTTCGTGCCGTCGAAGCCTTTGACAAGATTCCTCACCCGGATCATAGGGGACGCATCCTCAGAAGACAAAGTAGAAAAAGGCTGTTAAGACGAGGTCGGCGAATATGATGGTGACCATGGAGTGGACGACGCTGATCATGGTCGAGCGGCCCACCCCCGCCGCGCCCCCCTCGACGATGAAGGCCCGGTAACAAGCGATCATTACAATGATCACGGCGAAGACGACGCTTTTGAACAACCCAGAGAAGAGGTCCTTGAGGACCAATGCGTCGAAGGTCCGTTGGAGATATAGGTTGCTTGGAATGTTGAGGCTACCGACCCCGATGAGGTAGCCCCCGAACATGCCGGTTACGTCGGCTACGATGGTGAGCATGGGAAGCATAATTAAGATGGCCAAAAAGCGAGGGACAATCAGGAAATTCACTGGGTTTAAAGCCATGGTCTCGAGGGCGAGAATTTCCTCAGAGACCTTCATGGTGCCCAACTCAGCGGTGAAGGCCGCCCCCACTCGGCCCGTGATTACGAGAGCCGTCATCAGGGGCCCGAGCTCCCGAACGAAGGCGACACTCACCAGGCTGCCCACGTACTGGGTCGCCCCGAACCGCTGCATCTGGTAGGCGGTCTGCATTGCGAGGATGACACCGAGGGAGAATGTGATGAGCATGACGATAAACACGCTCTGTACGCCCACTTCCACCATCTGGTCGATTATGGCCCGAACGCGCGGCCGCTGGCCTTTCAAGGGAGCCACAATCAACCACTTGAGGGTATCCACGAAGAGATAGTAGATGGAGGAGAGATGCTGAAGAAACCGAATGACCGATTGGCCAACAGTTTTTTGGGCCAAACCCATGGCTACTCCTTAGACTAAGTCCTCTAAGGCCGCCTCCCGGGTATCAAAAATCTCAAACAGGCTTTCCAGCCTGGCCATCCTGAAGACGCTTTTGACCGCTGGGGCCATCCCGTACAGCCGGAAGGGAATCTGGCTGCGGTGCGACCACTGCAACCCTTCCACAAGGGTAGCGACCCCGGAGGAATCCATGTACCCGACCCCCGAGAGGTCGACCATCAGGGCCCTCGGCTCCTCGGAGAAGAGAGGAGTGAGGGTGTTTCGGACCTCGAGCGAGGTGTTCATGTCAACCTCGCCCGAGACGGCTAGGGTCACGATGCCGCTGTCTGTCCGCTCGACACTGAGCTCCACGGGAGGCTCCTATCGCTCCTGCATTCGAGGTGACTTATATTTGACCAAGTGCAAGATACACCCGACACCAGGCGACGTATCGTAGGTCACCTCGTCCATGATGGATTGGATAAAGTGGGTCCCCAATCCTCCGGGCTTCACCTCATCGAGGTCTCTGGGCTTGATGGCCTCCAGGTCAGGGCATTTTCCGAAATCCTGAATCCGTATCTCCAGCTTCTCGTCGCTGTTGGCCAAGGTGAGGACGATGGTCTTGGTCGGGTCATGCTCGTAACTGTACTTGATGACGTTGCTACAGGCCTCATCCACCGCTAAAGTGAGCTTTCGGCCCTCATCCTCGCTAAACCCCCCCTCCTGGGAGACCTGCTGGATTACCTTACGGACCAACCCCAGGTACTTCGAATGGCTGGGTATCGTCAGGGAAACCGTATCGGACGGTGCAATGGAACTCACAGCCGAAGAGCCCTCACATATCCCTATGACCGCCATGACTCCCCAGTCTAGGAGTGACAATCATTACGAGTTAACCATTGTAGAATAATACCCCAGAGTCTCGAAAGTGCGCAAGGGAAAAGGGGATAGTCAGATGATGTGGTGGGGTCATGCTGAGAACGAGCCTTCGCCAAAAGGGCCTAAACGATACGCTATCCCCTCCCCAGCCTCAGTTGACAAGCCCTACACCCGGTGCTAGATTTAGATGCTGGAAGAGGCTTGAGAGTCTTAGGCTTACAGAGCGCCTGTAGCTCAGTTGGATAGAGCAACGGATTTCTAATCCGTAGGTCGCAGGTTCGAATCCTGCCAGGCGTGCCAGGCATTTATGCGGCGAGGGTGCCGCCTCACCATCCCCCCATGTTGTGGTGAGCGTAGCTCAAGGGTAGAGCACCAGGTTGTGGTCCTGGGGGCTGTGGGTTCGAATCCCATCGCTCACCCCATTAAACTTCACCCGGGGGGCCTCCTAAGGGCCTCCCGGGGTAATTAAGGAACCCTTTGGCTCAACGATAGTCGCGCCCGTAGCTCAGTTGGATAGAGCGTCGGACTTCGAATCCGAAGGTCGGAGGTTCGAGTCCTCCCGGGCGCGCCAACATATTCAATGGCTTAGAAGGATAAGCCATTGCTAATATAGTATTTTTGGTACATTGTTTCCGCAAAATAATTGAATATAAACAAGATAGGCCAACAAAAACGAGGGAAGTTAGTGTGCCTACAACTCTTTTGCATTTTCAATATATTAGCGAATATGGGGGCCGTTTAAAATCCTAGACTTGCGGAACGGCGTTCAGACATTCGCAAAAAAAGCCTTGCCCAGATAGCGTTAATAATCAAGGGAGCCTATGCCTTAATCTTCCAGAAAACCGTGCGGATTTATATCCCATTTCTCCGGCGATTCGTGACATATGATGCTATCTTCATGTTTAACCTTCAGTTCAGAAAGGTTTATGATATATGGCTCGATCAACCCTCTCCTTTTAGGATCGTAAACCACCTGGACAACTGGATGCAAAAGGTCTTTTGTCCCTTGCTCTATAACCACTCCCAGCAAGCCGCTTTCCAGTCGAACAAGAGAACCGATGGGATAAATGCCCACGCAACGAATAAATTGGTGCACCATCTCCTCGTTAAAATTGAACTTGTCCCAATTAAGAATCCTTTTTAACGCCTCGCTGGGCTCCAGTCTTTTCCGATAAGGTCTATCGGATGTCAAGGCGTCATACACATCTGCTATGCCCGCCATCTGACCAAATATGCTAATTTCCTCCCCCTTCAAACCTTTTGGGTACCCCGTGCCATCATATCGTTCGTGGTGCTCGGCGACTACGAGCATTGACGTTTGGGTGATGCCAGATGTTTGCGAAAGGATATTGCACCCGTGCTCAACGTGTTTTTTTATAATCTCGGATTCTCCCGCCGATAATGGAGTGTTTTTGTTAAGGATGTCGAGGGGGGTCCTTACCTTACCGATGTCGTGCAACAGTGCACCTATGCCCACCTTTCTGATCACCTCAGGGTCAAAGCTTAATTGCCGACAATACGAGATCATTAAAGCGCAGACACTAACAGAATGCATAAAGGTATATTCATCTACTTTTTTGATTCTGGAAATACCTAGAAGCGCATCTGAGTTGCGGAATATAGAATTGATCATCTTCTCTATCAAATTGTCGGCCCGCTCCAATTCGAGCTGCTTTCCGTACCTTAAATCTTCCATGATGTTTTTGATTAGTTGTTTGGCTTCCCTTTTAATCTCCTTCGCTTGTTCAAGTTCCTCTTGAAGAGAAATGCGGTTGAAAACCTCCCGTTCTCCTTCAGCAACCTCCATGAGTTCAGATGAAATATCCTGCTGCAATTCCTCTACAGCCTGAACCTCATCGATATCCAATCCTCGACGTGTATCGATGTGCACTTCACGGATCCCGATATCTATGATTTTTCTAATCATCTTATCGCTATTAAGCATTACATTGGATTTCAGGAATGGGTGATCAAGCCAGGAACAGTTGATATTGTGAACGAACATCCCTGGCTTGAGTTGTTCAACTTTGATTTTTTTAATCATCGCCGTCTGCTTTACTTAAAGTTGGTTTCTGAATCATGTGAAATCGGCTGCTCCCTCAAACAATCCCCACACCTCTAAGCAGGTTGGCCGTTTCAAGCCCTTTTATGCCTAACAGGACATCACCTCCCCCGGGGAGGCACTCCCCAGGGTGGATTCCTACCTTTTCTTCTTATCGGCGTTAGGGCTAAAGAAATTAATGCTATAGCTGGTCCCACTCGCCCCGTCAGGATACTGGCATGAAGGGCTTTTAGGGGAACCGCTCTGATAGGGTTAAGGGAATAATAAGGTTCGATTATCCCAGGGAAACAAAGCCCTAGTTTTCCCTACCTCTGGTGGGACTAGAGAGCCGAGCCAGCTGGCTCGTCCTCACGCAATCCCCCTGTAGACCATCAGCGCCGCTACAATGTACAAGAACACAATGAAGACCTGGCGGAGGCGGTTTTTGTCGAGGCGGACCATGACCCGCGGGCCCACCTGGGCTCCCAAGAAACCCGAGAATGCCAGAAAAAGGCCCGTCGAGGGGATGAATTGGCCGGCCATGGCGCCGCCGATGAACCCGAAGGTCCCCGTCAGGCAGACCATGAATGCTGATGTAGCAACGGCGACCCTCATCGGCACCCGCATTGCGAGCACCATCAAGGGAATCATGAAAATTCCTCCCCCGATGCCGAGGAGGCCTGAGAGGAGGCCCGCAGCCAGGCAGCAGGGAATTACCACGATGAAATTGACCGAATAGGCCTCACCGCCCACCCTACGGCTCCAGCCGCTTGATGAGTCCTCCGCGCCAAGGGCTTCATCGTTCTTCTGGCGGATCATCAAGACGCTGCCACCGACAAGCACGGCCGCGAAGAGCAACGATAGCAAGCGCTCGCCAAGCAAGCCAGCATACAAGCCACCAACGAACGCCCCTACATCTTTGACTGGATCGAGCAAGAGGGCCAGGCGCCAATCCACCAACCCCTCACGGTGGTAGACGCTAGCGGCGCTCAAGCCCGTTATCGCGATGATGAGTAAACTAGCGGTAGTAGCCTGGTGAAAGGAGAGGCCAAAGCCCAAGAAAATGGGCACGTAGAAGACGCCACCACCAACGCCGAGGGTGGATATAAAAGCGGCGAGGACAAAGACGGCGAGGTGGACCATTACGGTCGCAACCTACTGTTTGGAGAATACAGCCATGGACGTCTCTTCAGTCTGCCTGATAAAGCCTGGCGGATGGTATCCCGCTCTGGGGCACTCCATTAGACGACTCCCCCGGGAGGGCTGTCAAGCAAAAAGCCCGCCTGCAGCCTGGTGTGCCCCGTCCCTTGCCAGCCTCACCACCGCTCCTTATAATGGCGCCCATTGCCGCCAGCTCGAGGAGAGACCTATGGCCTTCCCATTCCGCCTCCGCCACCTTGCCCTAACCATCCCCCTCGGCCTCTCCCTGGCGACTTGGGCCCTCCCGCCGCCTGCGGCCTCGGCCTCCTCTCCCGTCTCCTCCCACGCTCTGTCGGTCCGGCTTGAGCCGGCCACCCATCGCCTGGAGGCCACAGACCGGATCAAGCTACAAGGGGTCTCTGGAGGCTCCACGCTCCGCCTCCTCCTGCACAAGGACCTAGTCGTCCGCTCAGTCAAAGCGATGCCCTCCGGGGACACACTGACATTCGTCGTCCGGCCGGGCCCCGACCACCGCCGGGAGGTGGCCGTCTCCCTCGGTGGCTTCTTCAGCGCGCCAAAGGCCATCGAAGTCACTTACGACGGCTTCATCTACGACCCGGTCCGCAAGGCCGACACCCTAGCTTTCGTCCGGGGCGGTTCAACAAGCGGTCTCATCGGAACCGAGGGTGTATTCCTTGACGCCTCGACCGGCTGGTACCCTGACACCGCCGAGGGCGGGCTGGCCCGCTTCATCGTCGAAGCCTCCGTTGCCGAGCCCTTTCGGGTCGTTACCCAGGGCCGCCTGGTCGAGCGCCGCCAGGAGGCCGGCCGTTCCTTAAGCCGCTGGACGAGCGCCGTTGGGGCGGGGGGACTCACCCTCGTGGCCGGTCCCTACCGCATCACCTCGAGGACAATTGGCCCTGTTACCCTTTCGGCCTATTTTCTGACCGGCTCGGACGAGCTCGCAGCCCAGTACCTTGAGGCTGCTGCCCGCTACATCGCCCTCTACAGCGAGCTTCTGGGCCCTTACCCCTTCGCGAAATTCGACATCGTTGAGAACTTCTTCTCCAGCGGCCTGGCGATGCCTGGCTTGACCCTGATGGGCCCGGGCGTTATCGCCCGGGGGGAAGATGCGCTCAGTCCGGGCTACCTCGATCACGAAATCGTCCACTCCTGGTGGGGCAACTACGTCTTCGCCCGGCCCGGCTCGGGTAACTGGGCCGAAGCGCTGACGACATATTGCGCCAACTACTACTTGCGTGAGCGCAACGAGGGCCTGGCTGCCGCTCGCGCCTGGCGACGCCGTACCCTCCAGAGGTACGCTGTACGTGTGAAGTCGGACCGGGAGATCCCACTGGTGGCCTACGACACGAAGCACGAGGGCGTCGAAAGCGCGGTCGGCTACGGAAAGGGGGCGATGGTTTTCCACATGCTCCGCCGCCAAGTGGGTGAGGAGACCTTCTGGGAGACGTTGCGGGCGGTGGTCAAGCGATTCGGGGGGCGCCAAGCCACGTGGGCGGACTTCCGAAGGCTCTTCGAGGCCGCAAGCGGCCAGGACTTAAGCTGGTTTTTCGACCAGTGGGTGAGCCGTCCCGGCGCCCCAGTACTGGCCCTTAGGGACGTTTCGATTCAACCATCGCCCGGAGGCTTCCGGGTGAAGGGCACCCTCGTCCAGGAAAGCGAACCCTATCGCCTCTCGGTCCCGGTCCGGCTCGCCTCCGGCGCCGCTTTCCGGGAGACGATGATCGAGCTCTCCGGGCCCTCTGCCTCCTTCGTCTTTGAGACGGACGTACAGCCCCGGGCCGTCGAGCTCGACCCCGAAGGTCACCTTTTCCGCGCCGTCGCTGCCCAAGAGGTGGTGCCCTCCCTAAACGCCCTGCTGGAGGATACGCCCGCGCTGCTGGTCGTACCCGACGTTGGCCAGGATCCGCTGTGGAGAATCTATCGCGACCTCGCCGAGCGGGCCGCGGCGCGGACGAATGCCAAAGTAGTGACGCCGGGCTTGGTGACCGAGGACCGCCTGCGTGGCGCATCGGTGCTGCTGTTCGGGCAGGTCCGAACACTGGCCCGCTTCCAGCCCCTTCGCGATGGACTGCCGCCGGGGACCAGGCTCGAAGATAAGGCGATCCGCGTGCTCGAGGAGACCTTCGACGACCCGACCGATTCTGGCCTCCTGGTTTCCCGCAACCCATTGAACCCGGACCACTTCGTCGGATTCTACGTCGGCTTCTCCGAGCCCGCCCTCGAGCGGGCCCGCCTCCTCTTCTACTATGGGTGGGATAGCTACGTAGTCTTCCGGGCCGGAAGGCCCATCGTCCGGGGAGTGACCGAGCCTCCCCACACGCCGGCCCGCCACAGCGCCGCCATAACCCTCGCCCGGCCCATCGCCCGAGGGGCCCTCATGGAGCACGTTCGGGCCCTTGCCAGCCCATCGCTCCGGGGGCGGTTGCCCGGAACGACCGGCGACCGCCAGGCGGCCCGCTATATTGCGGAGCAGCTCGAGCGGGCGGGCTTCGAGGCGGTGGTAGACGTTGGGAAAACTCGCTCGTGGAGGCAGTCGTTCACCCTGACGCTACCCGATATTGGATTCTTCCATCTTCGGCTGAGCCGTGGCGAAGAGCACCAGGACCTTGATGGGTGGCCCGTCATCGGCTCTCCCGAGGGGGCATACGACGCGGCTGTCGTTGAGGCCGGGTACGGCCTCACCACCCCGGAGCGAGACGACTACGCTGGAAAGACGTATTTGGAAAAGCCGTACTGGTCAAGGACGGCTTGCCGGAGGGGGCGCCGGAGCCGGAAGGTCCCCTCCAGGCCCTGGAGATGAAGATTGCGGCAGCCGCCGAGCGGGGGGCGGCGGTCCTGTTGGTGGCTCTCAGCGGGCCGATGCCTGAGGCCTACGTCCCCCTCACGGCCTACCCCTCTCTGGCCTCCCCTGGCCTAAAGGCCCACGCAAGAAGGCTCAAGGCAAAGGGCCGGTTCTCCTCGCTGCCGATGGAGATCATGAAGCTCCAGTCACGAAGCGAGTCGATAGAGGTTCCGTCCCTTCCCGTGGTCCTGCTGCCCGGGGCCGATTCGTGGCGACCCTGGCTTGGGGACGCCGGAGAATCCCCCGTCACCATCCGCCTCAACCTTCACTACAGGCGGCGCCGATGGCCGACTCAGAACGTCCTTGGATACCTTCTGGGGAGCGACCCCATCCTCCGGCGGGAGATTATTATCCTCAGCGCCCACTACGACGGTATGGGCCCGGGACCGAGGGGAGAGCTCTTCCTAGGCGCCGACGACAACGCCTCGGGCGTGGCGGCTCTCCTGGAAGCCGCTCGTCTTCTGGCCCGCCAGCGCCAGCGGCTCAAACGCACCCTGCTGGTTGCAGCTTTCGGGGCCGAGGAGTGGGGCCAGGTCGGGTCTCGCTACTACGTGGCGCACCCCGTTCGCGACATCGCCCGGACTGCGGCGATGCTCAACGCTGATGCCATCTCCGGGCGCACCCCCGTAGCGGTGGCTCATCTCGTCGGCCGCTCCCACTACCCGGGGCTCGCAGCTGCGGCCGAAGGCTACGCTAAAGAGCTCGGTCTTGTCGTAGGGGGCGACATCGACGAGCGCGCCTTCCGCTTCGGCGGCGACCACTGGCCCTTTCACCGCGCGGGCGTCCCGGTCCTCAGCTTACAGGCCTCAAACCACCGAAGGGTGGACACGGCCGAAGACACCGTTGCGAACCTGGACGAGGAGAAGCTCGAGCGCATGGCCAGGCTTCTCTACCTGATGGCCCTCGACCTCCTTACTTCCCCGGAGATCCCCGCCATTGATCCGGCTGGGGCGCCGTAGAAGGGAAGGAGCTTTAAGGGGGAATATCGGGTGGGAAGGTTGTCCCCTCAGGGGATGAGCTGCTTGAGGTCGCTTCGGACGATGGCGCTGGCCTCGTAGTCGCGCTTTAGCTCCCGGCTGATTTTCGGCCACATCTCTTTGGGGACGATGATGTTGACGGCGTACCAGTCACCGGCCTCGTTGATCGTGGGATATTGCGAGTAGAGGTGGTGGGTCTTGAGGTAGGTCATTAGGTCGTCGAAGCGCCCCTTCGGCACGTTGAACTTTACGTCGTTATACCGCCGCGCCGTCACAACCCCTAGAAGGTGGTCGGCGATGTCGCGGGCCTTCTCAGCCTTCCACGAATCTCGCTCCAGAGCTGGCCCACCGTAAAGTCCGGCCGTAGAGACCATCATCTGGTCGATCTCCTTTAAGCCGTAGGCCTTGAGCGTGGAGCCCGTCTGCGTGTTGTCGACCACCATGTCGGCCCCTTTGGCGATGTAGCCCTCCGTCACACCGTCTGAGTTGATCACCTGGACCTGCTCGTTGTCGCCCTCGGTGATGCCTCTAACGAGGACCAAGGGAGGCTTCTGGCCAAAAAGCTCCTGGTAGCCCGGGTTCTTAAGAAAGTGCGACCGGGTGAGGTTGATGTACTCGGTGTAACAGATTATGGGGCTGGTTCGAGCCCTCTCGGCTTGGAAGAACGAGGTCAGATCGCCGGCAGGGTTTTCCATGGGGATCGCCGCCACCAGACGGGCCCGCCCGTACTCAAGGTCGGCGAGGAGGTCGAGGTCGGAGTCCCGACCCATGGTCTCCTCTTGGACCCAGTCCGCACCGATGATGGCGATGTCCAATAGCCCCCTAGAGAGCTCACTGGGAGCACTCTGGGGCCGGGTCAAATAAAGCTCGATCTCCGGGTCGTTGGCGATGCGAAGTCCCCGGTCGGACTCCTGGGTCGGGCTATAGCCCTTTATCTCGTACCCGGCGTCAAGAAAAATGCTTTCGGTGTTTCCCCGGCCAGGCGTATTCAGGCTTCCTTTCGGAAGGCCAAGCTTGATTCGTCTCATCTCGTCTCCCCGCCTTCAAACCAAGTGTCAGCGTCGCTTGTCTAGATAATACAGGAGGTGCGAAAAATCAAGGGCGCTCGTTCGAGGAACGGCGTCCCTCACCCCAACGCCTTCGCCCTGCGGGGCAATCCCCTCTAGAGGGCCCGTACAGAGGAACGATGAGCCGTCTCAGGAGAATACGTCAGATGGGGTCAGGCCTTCAAGAATGTCCGGAACCGCATCGGCTAGAAACCCTTCAAGCTGGGGAAGGCTCGATGCGCTATCGGAAGCGGCGAGACATTTGGCGGCCAACGCCTGGCAGTCGGCGATGTAGACCGATCTGACCACCTCCTTGACGGCAAGGATCGCCGGGGGAGACATGCTGAGACTACGGAACCCCAACCCCAAAAGGAGCGGCACGTAGAGGGGTTCTTCCGCCATCTCCCCGCAGAGCGAGACCTCCTTGCCCGCAGCCTCGCCCGCCTTGAGTATTCGCTGCAATGCCTCTAAAACCGCCGGGTGGAGGGGATCGTAAAGGTTCGCGACCTTTCTGTTACCCCGGTCCACCGCCAACATGTACTGGACGAGGTCGTTGGTGCCAATGGAGACGAAATCGGCGCGGGCCAGAAGAGAATCGATCACGGCCACGGCGCCCGGGACCTCGACCATCAGCCCTACGGGCACTGCTGGGTCGTAGGGAAGATTCTCACGCTCGAGCTGCTCTTTGGCGATATCGAGGTGAACCAAGGCCTGGCCGAGCTCGCCAACGCCTGAAATCATGGGAAAGAGGATGCGGACCGGATAGTCGGCCGCCACCCGCAGGATGGCCCGAAGCTGGGCCTCTAATAGGTCTGGCCGATCGAGGGAAATTCGGATGGATCGCCAGCCGAGGAAAGGGTTGAGCTCCTCAATGGGGAAGTAGGGCAAGGATTTGTCGCCGCCAATATCGAGGGTCCTTATAGTCACCGAGCGTCCGCCGAAACTGCTACACGTTTGGCGATATATCTCCACCTGCTCCTTTTCGGTGGGAAAGCCCGATCGGATGGCAAAGGCGTACTCCGTCCGATAGAGGCCGATTTCTTCGGCCCCCTGACGGACGGCCTCCTCCACCTCGTGAGCAAGCCCAATGTTAACGCCCAGGCAAATCGCCTGGCCGTCGAGGGTTTCCGAAGGAAGGTCCCGCAAGGCGGAGAGTTGTGCAGAGCGATCCTTGAGCCAGACCGTGCGGCGCTCGAGCTCATGGCGAATCTCGTCGGTGGGACGGCAATAGACAATCCCCTGGGAGCCGTCCACAATGACCTCCTCCCCTTCGACAAAGAGCTCCTTCATGGGACCAACCCCGGTCACAACGGGAATCCCAAAGGATTTCGCCAGGATGACGGTGTGGGAGGTCGTGTACCCAGCCCCCAGAACGATACCCTTGACCTTGGCCTTATCGAGACCGACGAGGTCCGACGGCGTCATCTCTTCGGCGACGATGACCGTCTCCTCGGGGACATCCGCGGGGGGTGGTTCGGTCTCCTCGCCTACGAGATTGGCCACGAGCCTCCGCCCGACGTCAACGACATCTACGGCCCGCTCGCGCAGGTACGGGTCGTCGATGTTTTCAAAAAGCTCCACATAGGTCTGGACGGCCCTCCTGACGGCCGTCGCAGCACTCCACCCGTTGGCGATTTCCTCTTCGATGCGCTGCAGGAACCATTGATCCCGCAATATGAGCAGGTGGGTATGGAAAATGGCCCCCTCGGCCTCTGAGAGGCGCCGGGAGACCATCTTCTCGATCTGCGTCAGATCGAGAAACGATGCCTCGACGGCCTTCTCAAGGTCCGCCCGTTCCCGGTCTGGGTCCGCCGACCGCCGCTCACGGACGGGGCCGAGACGGCCCGCCGCGCCGAGGAAGTGGACCGTGCCCACCCCGATTCCACCGGCGGCGGGAATTCCACGGTGGACCATCGCCGCCGAGGGCACGGCCGATGGTAAGGGCTCGGCTGTCTGCTGGTTGTGAACTTGGTCGAGCAGTCGGGCATGGACGATGACTCCTGAGAGCTGGCCGGCGGTGGCCTTGAGCATCTTTATCTCATCCTGGCCGAAGGGCTTGGCTTCGACCTTCTGGACGGTGATTACCCCAAGGGTGTCGCCCAGGTACTGGAGCGGCACCCCCAGGAAGGAGTGATAACGCTCTTCGCGTGTCACGGGGAAATATTTGAAACGCGGGTGGCTGTGGGCGTCCTCAACGGCGATAGCTTCGCCTTCCTCAACGACGAGACCGGTCAATCCTTCCTGTACTGTCATGGCAACCGCGTCTACAGCATCCTCGTCGAGGCCCACGGTGGCTTTGAGCCGCAGCATCTCATCCTCTAGGAGGTAGATGGAGCAGACCTCGGTGCCCATCCGTTCCGCCACGAGATGGACGATCTGCTCCAGCAGCTCCCGCAGCGTATGGGCCCGTGCGATGATCTCGCTGATTATCTCTAGGGTGGTGAGTTTCTCGAGGGCCATGAGCCTTCCCATAGCGGTCAGGGTTCGTATCGTAATCTTATATTATAGCGCCGCCACAATCCAGCCAGGCTCCACTTCGATTGGTCGTCAGGGATGTTTAAATTAAATAAGGATAAAACCGGGGATAGAGATACAAAACTGTTCGCACTTTCTCAGCCACGCGTTCATTGACAGTTCTCGCGGCTTACCCATAGAATGCCGGTGTGGAGACGATCGATGTTACAGCCGCCGTTATCCGGCGCGACGGCGCCCTACTCATAGCCCAACGCCCGCCCGGAGTCCACCTGGGGGGCCTGTGGGAGTTTCCCGGCGGCAAACGGGAGGAGGGTGAAACCCTGGAGGCCTGTCTAGCCCGCGAGTGCGCCGAAGAGCTGGGGGTCACCGTCCGAGTAGGAGCATTGCTCCGGGTCGTGGAGCACACCTACCCCGACAGAAACGTCAAGCTCCACTTCTACGAATGCGCCCTGGTCGCCGGCGAGCCCGCCGCGGTCGGCTGCGAGGCCGTCCTATGGGTGGCCCCGGACGAGATGGCCGCCTTCTCATTCCCTCCCGCCGATGCACGTCTTATCGAGGACTTGGCGGCCGGACGCATCTGAACGGCCAGACCCCCTCCGGCTCCCGGCCGCCCGGCGGAAGGCTCCTTCTATATCTCTATGCCTTTCGGAGTGATGGTCAGGGGAATCCACGACAGGGGGTGCTCGCAGCCTTCGAGTTTTTCAATCTTCAAGGCCCGCTGCTCTCCTTCGAGCCTAAACCGCAGGATGGCCTGGACCCCCACCAGGTGCTCGGCAAGATGGGTCTCGGCGGCTCGATCAAGGGGGGCGTCGGTGAAGATATCGATGCCTGCAATGCCGTCGTAGAAGGTCCAGGCGGCCGTCCACTCCTCTAGGGGTTGAAGGATTTCGCGCGAGATTCGGCCAAAAAGGGCGCTGCTCAAGTCTCCCGAGACGAACCTACGGACCCCAGCTCTGCTCAGGTCCCGGTCGACGGCCTTAACGGAATCGAGGTCTGAAATTTCAAGGTAGCGAACCCTTGGGTCGCGGGGGTAGGGCTCGAAGTGGGAAAAAGCCTGGACGGGCAGAAACTGGCCCGAGGCCTCGTAGGGTTCCAGGTCCCACCCGAAGGAGGCGAAGTAGCGCTTTAGAGCCGGCCACGGCCGGTCGAATACGTCGTAAGCCACCCGCTCCCCCGTGCTAAGCCCCGTCCAGCAAAACTGCATGGCGAATACCGTCTTGCCTGTCCCGGGCGGGCCGAGGAGCACCGTGCGCGAGCCGACCGGCAACCCGCCAATTAGGGCATCGAGCCCGGCAATGCCGGTCGGAAGCAGGTCGGTCACGTCACCGTCCTCCCTCGACGGCCTCAAGGATAATCTTGGCGTCGGCGAGCGTCATTCTTGGGACGAACTCCATGGCGTTATTCCTCCTTCTCATTTTCTACTCGAGGCAAAATCGGTGAAGGGGCTATCGCCCGGCCCCTACGAGCTGGTAACAAAGGACGCATCGTTACGGACGCCGGCCACCATCAGGAGGACATCGTCCCGGAAGGAATCGGAGGCGTTGTAGTCTGCAATGCTCTTTAGGATGACAGCCATGAGGTCTTCTGGCGCCTTCGCCCCGTGTTGGGCCACTATGGCCTCCAGGCCCTCCTCGCCGAGCATGTTGCGGGCATCGTCAGCCACCTCCACCACCCCGTCGGTGTAAAAGACGACCCTATCGCCTGGCCCCAGGGGCACGGTGGCCTCCAGAGCCGCCGGCTCGTCCATCTCCTCGAAGACCCCTAGCAGACGCCCCGATGAGAGGAGGGGCACGACCCTCTCCTCAGCCGCCCGCCAGTGGAGCAGGGCCGGATGGGCGCCCCCGGCGTAAGTGAGGGTTCCCGCTTCGAGATCGAAACAACCGCACACGAAGGTGGCAAACATGCCCGTTCCGAGAAACCCTCGGGTAATAAACCGGTTGAGCCGGACTAAAATCTCACCCGGGGAGGCCCCGTCGCGCATGAGGCGGCGAACTTCACCCTGAATACTGTTAGAGACCAAGGCGGCGGCGATGCCGTGGCCCGTCACGTCGAAGCACGCCACGAAAGCTCTATGGTCGTCCAAGGCTAGAATCTCGGCGGCATCACCCCCGATTTCCAAGTGGGGAATGTAGGTAACGCCAACCTCCAGGCCGTCCAGCACCAGGGGATGGGGAATTAGGTTCGTCTGCACCTTCTCGGCCAGCTTCAGGTCGCGCCGAATCCTCTCCTGCTGGGTCTCGAGCTTGAGGTTGGCCGCCTTCAGGTCCGCCGTCTGATGCTTGACCTCTTGGTCGAGGCGGATATTCCACTCACGAAGCTCCTCCTGAGAGCGCCTGAGGCTCGCCGCCATGCGGTTAAAATCGGTCGCGAGCTCTCCCAGTTCGTCCTTGCTATCCACCCGCACCTGACGTGTGAGGTCACCGGCGGCCACCTGGCGGATTGTATCGGCCACCTCTTTTATCGGGCGTAGAATGAAGACCTTGAGCAGCCAGCGCAAGATCACTCCGATGATGAATACGGACAGGACGCTGGAGAGAATGAGGCGGAACTTGATCTTATGAATCTCCGCGATGGTTTCCTCCAAGGAGGTGGAGACCTGGAGGACCCCAACCACGGCCTTGCCATCAGTGTGGCATTCTTGGCAGCGGCTCTCATTGAGTAGGGGCATCAATGCGGTGTAGCGGGGCTGACCATCGACGAGTTGCTGAAAATTCCTGGGCGCCTTGGAGGCCACCACCGCTTGGAAGGCGGGGTGCTGGGCGATAGGGGCTCGAGGGGTAGAGCCGCTCTCCTGCGCAATGCGCCCCTTGCTTTCGGGAGAGGGCTTCCGCACGGGACCAAGCTCTTCAACCAGCCCGTAGCGCCCCTCCGGGGTGAGAATTGCCAGCGTTTTGACCTCACCGAGGTGCCGGAAATCCTTTACGAGGCCCCGGAGGCGATGCGGGCCCTCCTGGCGGAGAGAATTTGTGATGCCTTGGCTCATAACACGACTCAAAATGCCGAGCTTCCGCCTCTCCTGCTTGAAGAGCTCGCGGGTCTCTTTATCGATGCCCACAATCAGCAGGGCCGTAAAGCACAGAATGAGCGGGATTATGACCAACCAGAATATTTTGCTCTCCAGGCGATTAGCAATCATTCTACTCTCACGGCCTCCGGCACTCTTCCATGCTCCAGAAAGGTCGAAAGGGCCCCCAGGTGGCTCGTCAGCCGACAGGGAGGGAGGCTTGTCAGGAACGAGCGCCCATAGGGACGAGTCAAGAGGCGGCGGTCGAGGACGGCCAGAACCCCTCTCTCTGTGGTCGAGCGGATGAGTCGTCCGAGACCCTGCTTCAGGAGGATTATGGCCTCCGGCACCTGGTAGTCGAGGAAAGGGTTGCCGCCTGCAGCCTCGATCGCCTCGCAGCGGGCCTCAACCAGGGGCTCGGTCGGCACAGCGAAGGGAAGGCGGTCCACGACCACGCAGCTTAAGGTCTCTCCCACCAAATCTATGCCCTGCCAGAAGCTTGTCGTGGCGAATAGGACGCTTGCGACAGCCTCTCGGAACTCTGCCAGGAGCACATGCTTGGGCCTCTCGCCCTGGACGAGACATGGATAGGGGAGCTCGCCGGCAAGGGCGTCGTACGCCGAGCGCATGTGCCGGACACTGGTAAAGAGGCATAGCGCCCGGCCCTTCGTGCAGTGAAGCAGGGAGCGGAGCTGCTCGGTCATTGCCGCGATGAACCCCTCCTCAGTGGGCAGGGGCATGGGTGGGGGCGGAACATATAAGAGCGCTTGGCGCTGATAATCAAAGGGAGATTCCACGACCAGCTCCTCGGCCCCCTGGCAGCCGAGCCGTTCAGCCACGTATTCGAAGCTTCCGGCGGCGGTCAGGGTCGCAGAGGTGAGTACGGCTGAGCGCACCGCCCCGAAAAGCCGCTCCTCTAGGAGGGGGCCGACCTCGATGGGGGCCGCCTGTAGAAAGCTCCCTCCGCCTCGCTCCTCAATCCATGAGACGGTCTTCCCCTCGTCGGAGAGAATATCGGCAAGATCGTGTCGGATTTCCCTGGCCCGGTTCGCCAAAGCCGAGAAATCCTCATCGAGCCGTGACGCCTCGTCGCACCCGCTTGCGAGGTGCTCCAGCGCCCCCTCCAGGCCCCCGTAGGCCTCCCAAGCCTCTCCGTCCAAGTTGGAGGGACGGAGCCGTTTACGCTCCGGGCTGGCCCCCAAGGCTTCAAAGAAGACCCTGACGGCCTCTCCCAGCCGGACGAAGGCGCCATCGAGCGCCAGGGGGCCGTCGCCCGCCCGCTCGCAGAGCCGTAGGCCGTCGCGGACCAGCTCGCTAAGTCGAAACGTGCTGACCTGACAGCCGAAATACTGGGTGGCCACATCTTCCACAAGATGCGCCTCGTCGAAGACCACCGCCCGCGAGGGTGGCAGGACCTCGCCGAAGCCCCGCTCCTTGACAGCCATGTCGGCGAAGAAGAGGTGATGATTTACCACCAAGAGGTCCGCCGCTGCCGCCCGTTGCTTGAGCCTGGCAATGAAGCAGGAGCCGCGCTCACCGCACGCCACCCCCGCGCAGTGCTCTTGCGTGGAGCAGACAGCCTGCCAGAGGGGCGAGTCGTCAGGCAAATCGGCCAGCTCGGCCCGGTCGCCCGTCGTCGTGACCTGGGCCCACTCCTCGATGCGCTCTAGGGTGGCGGTCTCCCGCTCGAGGCCTGGGAGCGGATGCTGGCGGAGCGCCTTGAGCCTCTTCGGGCACAAGTAATTCTGGCGACCCTTGACGAGCTCGGCCCGGTAGTTATCAGGCAGCAGGGGGCCGAGGAGGGGGAGGTCTTTAAAGACCAACTGTTCCTGGAGGGCCTTGGTGCCGGTCGAGACAATGACCCTTTGAGCGCTGAGCACAATGGGTACCAGGTAGGCCAGTGTTTTGCCAATCCCCGTGCCCGCCTCCACAAGGAGGCAGCCCCGCTCCATGAGGACACGATACACCGACCGGGCCATCTCCAACTGTCCGGGCCGCCACTCGTAGCCTGGCAGGGCTGAGGCGAGCCATCCCCCAGGGCCGAGTAGCTTTTCCATTCGTTCCACTGCAACGAGCCCCGTTCTTCAATGAAGTCTACTCATTATAGAGAGGCCTGAGGTGTGAGGCAAGAACCTTTGGAGGGAGGGAACTCAGAGGTGGCGACCAGCGGCCTGGGCAAAGGCCTTAAGGTCGCTCATGAGCAACGCAAACGCTGTAGGCTTGAGCGACTGCGCCCCGTCGGAGTATGCCTCCTCGGGCCGAGGATGGACTTCAATCAGCAACCCGTCCGCCCCGGCTGCGATGGCCGCCTTGGCCATGGCCGGTACCAATTGACTCTGGCCCGTGCCGTGGCTCGGGTCCACCAACACCGGCAGGTGGGTCTCATCCTTGAGTACGGGCACGGCGGCGAGGTCGAGGGTATTGCGCGTCGCCGTCTCGAAGGTCCGAATCCCCCGCTCACAGAGGATGATCTGATCGTTGCCCTCAGACAGTATATACTCGGCACTCATCAGGTACTCACTGATGGTCGTGGACATGCCGCGCTTTAGCAGGATCGGTTTCTCCACCTTCCCAAGCTCCTTCAGGAGGGCAAAGTTCTGAACGTTTCTCGCTCCGACCTGCAGGACGTCGGCGTACCTGGCAACCATCTCGATCTGGGACTCAGTCATCACCTCGGTCACGATGGGAAGGCCTGTGATTTGACGGGCCTCGGCAAGAATCTTCAAGCCCTCCTCTCCCATGCCCTGGAAGGTGTAGGGACTGGAGCGGGGCTTGAAGGCCCCGCCGCGCAAGCCGTGAGCCCCCGCGCTCTTGACGACGTTAGCCGTCTCCAGCAGCTGCTCTCTACTCTCCACTGCGCATGGGCCCGCTATTACGGCGATCTGGAGCCCCCCAATGTGGACGTCCCCAACTTGGACGACCGTCGGAGCCTCTTTAAATACGCTGCTGGCCAGCTTGTAAGGCCGAAGGATAGGCACAACCCGTTCGACCCCGGGCATGGCCTCCAGGGCCTGGAGCTCCGCCTTGCCCCGCTCATCCCCGACCGCCCCTATTACCGTCCGCAGCACACCCCGGATCGGATGAGAGGTGTATCCCAGGGTCTCTATCCTTGAAATTACCGCTTCGATCTCATACGACTCGGCACCCGTCTCCATGACGATAATCATCTTCCGATCCTCTCTTATCTTGGGCGAGTGACGTACAAAAGCCGGCCGTCAGCCCGCTGGTTTGAGCTTAGGCCCCTACCGCTTCTGGGTCAAGGGGTTTTTTCGACGTTGGAGCATGGTGGCCCTCAAGAGGGACGTTGAAATTAAAGGCAAAAAAGTTGTTGCTATAGGATCCAGGATATGACATTATAGGAGTGATTTTGGGAGTTTCTTGCACACCATCTCTTGGCTTTTTAAAAACTAAGTAAGCCAGCACTGAGGGTCTTTGTGTGACTGTGAGGGTCCTGTTGGCGCCTCCACCACGCGAAGGGAACCCAGCTGCCGAAAGGGATGGCCACTTGAAGCACTTCTAGAAAGGAGGACGGATGATGCGAGGGATTAAGATGTTCGCGGCGATTCTCGTAGTGGCGGCCTTGCTGTTTGGGCCTATGCCGGGTCTGATGAACGTCCCGTCGGCTCACGCTGCTCAGGGGGAGTCGTACCTGTCGGTTATTGATTTCGACGACAGCCGACCCGCCACCCTCTTTTGGCTCCTTCCGATTGGTCTGATCACTCCATTCATGTTCTGGTTTGATATGCACAACGACGCCTATTAAGCTCTAAGCGATCGACCGCACATATCTGAGCGAGGGGGCCGACGGCACGTCGCCCCCTCGCTCCTGCTTGAGACGCCCCTCGATAAGAACAACGCCCCGCGCGTCGAGTGGATTGCGGAGAGCCGAAGGTATGAGACGACACCTGTGGTTGCTGGCACTTCTCGTTATCATCCTCAGCCTCGGTCCGTTCGGGCCTCTCCAACCCATCCACGCTGCCGAGGAAGAGCCCGCCTCTAGGCCCGACCCGCAGGCGAAGAAGGCCTTAGAGTACTTCCGCTTCGGCTTGGGCGCCTCCAGGGCGGGCTCCTACGATAGGGCCATCAAGTGGTTTGAGGATTCCGAGCGCCTTAAGCCGGGATTTGCCCCGGTCTATCTCAGTCTGGGATATGCCTACGAAAAGGTCGGTCGGCTCGCCGAGGCGGAGACCGCCTCCCGAGAGGCCATCCGCTTGCAACCGGCCCTCTCCGGAGCCCATGTGAATCTGGGCAACGTTTTGAAGGCTCTAGGAAGATTGGCCGAAGCCGAGCGAGCCTACCAAGAAGCCATCCGGTTGGACCCAAAGCTCTCCCGCGGCCACAACAACCTCGCCTGGCTATGGGTCTCGTCCTCGGACCCTGCGTTCTACCATCCAAAGGAGGCATTGGCCCACGCCCAAGAAGCCGTCCGTCTCACCGAGCGGATGGATGCCGGGCCTCTCGATACCCTCGCAGAGGTACAATACGCGCTAGGCCGGTGCCTCAAAGCCATCTGGACTGAGGAGGAGGCGATCGTCGAGGCGCCGGGCATCGCCGCCTACAAAGCCTCCCTCAAGCGGTTCAAGCTCTGTCGCGACGCGATGTGGGCAGCCCGCGACGGAGATATCGCCAAAGCGCGGAGACGGTGGCGGGAGATTCTCGCCCTATCCTCCGAGGATTGGAAGGCGCGAGAGGAATTATCCCGCCTGCGGTAATCTCTTGGCGCTGAACTATCTGTCGCAATTCGCCGGTCCGGGCTTGACGATCAGGAGCGTATGCCGATACATTACCCTGCGGTGGCCTTCCACCGTCTCTGGCAAGCCACCCTGCCTCAGCTGGGGCCGCGCCACTGAAGGCGGTCTGGTCCTGGTTGGGGATGGACGAACAAGCGGTCGGAGAGAATGAAGCTTCGCCTTAGAGGAGGACCTCTCCCAGACATCCGCTCACTTTATTGAGGACGGGGCGGCGAGGAGGCCAACGAATTTCGCTCGGCTCTGGCATGGGTGAACCATACCGCTCCGCCGGGGGTTAAATTATATGGAACAGAACCAAACATCCATTCGCTACCGGGTCATGATGGGCCTTCCGGTTTTCGTCCTCGTAGCGGCGGTGGCTGGGCTAGCGCTGACCACATCTGCCGTGCTAGCCGGCAAGGGGGACCCCGAAGCAGGCAAAAAGCTCTACGAGCAATTTTGCCTTCCCTGCCATGGGGCGACAGGCAAAGGCGACGGCCCCGTCGGCGAGTATTTGCCGGTAAAGCCCGCCGACTACTCCAAGAGCATGCCTCAATACGGGGATAAGTGGGCGGAGTATTACTTCAAGATTATCAAGGAAGGCGGCGCGGCCATGGATCCGCCCCGCTCCCCCCTCATGGCGCCGTGGGGAAGCCAGCTGAAAGAGGGCGACATCTGGGATGTCATCAGCTATGTGGAAACCTTCTCCATGGGCAACCCATAAGGAGCTTTGATCCCTTGGGCGGAAGTGGGACAATGGATATTCGCCTCGTTGCTCTCGACCTCGACGGTACTCTCCTCACCGAGGACCATCACCTAAGCCCCGCCATGGAGGCGGCCGTAGCGTCGGCCCGCGCCCGGGGCTACCTGATCACCCTTGCCACCAACCGGATGGAGACTAGCGCCCGGCACTTTGCCCGGCGGTTGGGGCTCACCGAGCCCATCATAAGCTACGGAGGCGCCCTGGTGCGCGGCCTCGATGCTAGCCCCCCCTTGGTCGACCTCCGCATCGATCGCAACACCGCGCGCGATGCGCTGTGGGCCGTCGGCTCCGAGGCGGAGGTCTACCGCTTCGTCTTCCAGGACGGCCACGTCTACACGGACCGGGAGAGTTGGTATTCGACCCGCTACAGTGAGATCCTCGGTGTTACGGTCCACCTGGAGGAGGATCTCGAGGCCTTCCTCGATGCTGAGCCGACGGCGGTGGTTTTCCGCGCCCCTCCCGAGGAGGCCCCCCGGATCACAGCCCGCCTCGCCGAGGCCCTCGACGGACGGGCGCGCATCCTCAAGTCTCTGCCTTACTACATCGAGGTATTGCCCTCCGAGGCATCCAAAGGCCGCGCCCTCCAGACTCTCCTTGAGCATTACGGCCTCGGCCCTGAGAACTGCCTGGCAATCGGCGATGGCTTAAACGACCTCGATATGATTGCCTGGGCCGGCGTAGGGGTGGCGGTCGCCAACGCCGATGAGACCCTCAAGGAGGCCGCCGACCACGTCACGGCCAACCCAAGGGAGCGGGGCGTATTTGAGGCACTCATGCGCTGGTGCGGAATCGCAGTCGAGGGAGAGGCCTGATGGTCAGGGTCGCCGCCAAGGTCGCCAACTTCACCGAAAGCGTCATCCGAGAGATGACCCGGGAGTGCCTCGAGGTCGACGGCGTCAACCTCGCGCAGGGCTTCCCCGACTTTCCCGCCCCCGAGGTCATCAAAGAGGCGGCCGTTCGAGCGATCCGCGACGATGTGAACCAGTACGCCATCACGTGGGGCTCCCCGACCCTTCGGGCCGCTATTTCGGAAAAAACCGGAAAATTCAACCGCATCCCCTGCGACCCAGACGCCCATGTCACCGTCTGCTGCGGGGCCACCGAGGCGATGCTCTCGGCGCTGCTCGCCATTCTCGACCCGGGCGACGAGATAATCGTCTTTGAACCTTTCTACGAAAACTACGGCCCCGACGCCATCATCTGCGGGGCGCGGCCCCGCTACGTTACTCTCCATCCCCCTGATTTCTCCTACGATTCGGCGGAGCTTAGCGCGGCCTTCTCGCAGGAGACCCAGGCCATCATCATCAACACGCCCCACAACCCTGCGGGCAAGGTCTTTACCTTGAATGAGCTGGAGGAGATCGCCGAGCTCTGCAAGGCCCACGACGTCATCGCCGTAACTGACGAGATTTACGAGCACATCCTCTACGACGGCCACCGCCACGTCTCCATCGCGAGCCTGGACGGGATGGACGAGCGCACCATCACCATCAGCGGTTGCTCCAAGACCTACTCGGTTACGGGGTGGAGGATCGGCTGGTGCGTCGCCTCTGAGGCCATCACCGGAGCTATCCGGAAGATCCACGACTTCTGCACCGTCGGCGCCCCGGCGCCCCTCCAGGAGGCGGCGGCGGTCGCGCTTGGTCTCCCCGATACCTTCTACGAGGAGCTCCGCGCCATGTACGCCGCCAAGCGGGAGTTCCTCTTGAGCGCGCTCGAGGAGGTTGGCTTCAAAACCTACCGGCCCGAGGGCGCCTATTACATATTGGCCGACATCGAGGCCTTCGGCTGGGAGGACGACATCGCCTTCGCCCTCCACCTCGTCCGCGACCACAAGATAGCCACCGTGCCCGGGAGCAGCTTCTACTCCCGGCCCGAGCTCGGCCGCCGCCAGATTCGCTTCACCTTCTCCAAGCGCGATGAGACGCTTGCCCAGGCCGCCGAGGCGCTCCGCTCCGTTCGGCCGATGTAGCAAGGCGAGGCTCCCATGGACTGGGCGACCCCCTCGCAGGCCTTCTTCCTCCGCAAAGTCGAGGAGGCGGCCGCGGCCGGCGGCAGGCCGCTCACAGGGCGGGACCGGGACATTCTCCGACACGGCGTCCTGGGGTCGTTTGAGAACAACTCCCCGCCAGAGCCGGGCTTCCGCAGGCGGATCGTCCGGCTTTTGGATGCGGCCTTCCGGGAAGACCTCAAGGCCTACAAGGCGAGCACGCGGCCGTGGAAGCACTTCGGCTACCCGAAAATAACCTGGTTGCGAAACCTTCACATCTGGTACCCCCGCCCCGTCAACGAAATCCGCGCCGCCGTCGAGCAGTGGGCCCTTGGGCGCTTCGGCGAGCTCAGAATCCAAGACCACGAGCTCTTCGGGGGGATGTAAGAAAGCCGACCCGCCCCTGGCCAGAAACATCGCGGAAAACGCTAATTCGGAAAATCGCGGAAAATCGCGGAAAATCGGCCCCCAAGCAGGTTGAACGGTCAATGGGGCAATCTCCTCTATTTGTGAATAATATGTGCTGGACGATCCGCACGGACATGGCGACCAAAGGTCGCTTGCAACTCCCTGTCCGTGGGCTAGGAGGGCAAATCGTGTGTACGGACGGGGAGTTTATCCCTGTCCGCATCCCCGGGTAGTCGGGGTCACCCCGGACCCCGACACCACCTAGCAGACCTTAATGCCCTAAAGGCCGGACACCCATCCGCCTAAGGCGGAACCCCGACCCCTTATTAGACGGACATTCGCCCCGCCTTTTCGTCTTAACGACAACCCGTTCATCGACAAAACCCACCCAGGATTGGTATGATAGGGGGGCAGGTCGGAAGACCCGCTCCCGATGCCCACATTCATCCTGGAGATTTCTATGCCCCGCCGGGCTGTATTTTCCCCGGTTCGTACTGAGAAACCGAACAATTCCCGTTCCACAAGGAGGGTTAGCTGTGAATCAGGAGATTTCTGAGCATAAGAAAGAAATGGCATCTACTCTTGAGAAGATGCAAAACCTTGCCCACAAGTAGGAAGTTCGTGCTAACTTAGACCTGGAGATGGTGATGCCTCAGTACACGGACGCACTTCGTGGCTATGCCTTTTCTATTATGCGTCGCGACAGGTTTAAGTGTCGTTACTGTGGCTTTGATGGCCGAGAATCCTTCGCCAACTGGCTTTGCTTATCATGGGACCATCTGTTGCCGAACGACCACCCGCAGCGTGACGATCCCCGCTTCATCGTAACCTCCTGCAGGTTTTGCAACGAGGCTGACAACCAATATTTTCGCCTTGCCAAGAAGCGGGGCCTAAAGTTCAATGGCCTCAGCCCCGAAGCGCTCGTCGCTCAACGCAAGCGGTACGTCGACGTTACTCGGCAGGCGTACCATTCCTTTTGGGTCGAAAACGTAACTCAGAGTGGGCAAGGCTCGACGCGTGAGAGCCATGCGTAGACAGCGGAGCGTTAGAAATATTTGTGGCGGTGTCTATAGGGCTCCAAG